>JBDTLT010000045.1:0-30446 GCA_039934635.1 Acidimicrobiales bacterium | reverse complement strand
ATGCCGATAAGAGCGGGGAAATGTTCGAGGAGTCCGCGTGAGACGCAAACGCAGAGGACAGATCGGGTGCCGACGCAGTCGGGGCGCGGCCATGACGGAAGCGGCGCTCGTCTCGCCGCTCTTCTTCGCGCTGCTCTTCGGCGTCATCGAAATGGGCATCTTGTTCCGTGATCACTTGACGATCACCAACGCCACTCGCGACGGTGCCCGCACCGCCGCGGCGTCGGGCAACGACATCGACGCCGATTGGCGCATCCTCCAGACGATCAACCAGTCGGCCGCTGCCGCGGACCGCGCGGACATCCAGCGCATCGTGATCTTCAAGGCCACGAGCACGAGCGACCGGCCGTCCGCCACGTGTAAGGCCGGCACCTCGGTCGACGGCGTGTGCAATGTGTACACCGTGGCGGATCTCGCCCGGCCGGTCACCGACTTCACCTGCGCCGCCTCGTCTCCCGACAAGCGGTTCTGCCCGTATGGGCCCATCTCGCCGGCCGGCCCCCCGTACTACCGCGACACGCGCATGAGCGCGCTCGGGTACGTCGGTGTGTACGTCGAAATGCGACATCGCTACGTGACCGGATTCTTCGGCGCGAGCGTGATGATCCGCGACACGAGCGTCGTGCGGATCGAACCAAGGACGTCGGTTTAGATGCGGCGCGTACGACCTCGCAAGATCGATCCGGCGCGACGACGGCGCGAACGAGGAGTTGTCCTCCTCGAAGCGGCGGTGTGCGTGCAACTCTTGGCGATCCTGGCGTTTTCGATCGTCGATGTCGGCTTTGCCTATCGCGACAAGCTGACGGTCAACAGCGCAGTTCGCGGGACGACACGCGTGATCGCAAACGCGGGCACGTCGGTCGATGCGGACTACCAAGGCATCATCACGTTGCGCGGCGCTCTCGGCTCGATCCCGCAGGCGCAAGTCGACCGCGTGGTCGTCTTCAAGGCCGATGTGAACGGCAACCCGACCAACCCGAACTGCCTGCTGCCCGCAGCCGAGGCACTGCACGGCTACCTCGACGACTGCAACGTGTATTCGGCGAGTGAGATCTTCACCGCGCCGGCAAGCAGCTTCACGAGCTGTGTCGGTGGCCTACAGGCGAAGTTCTGTCCCACGTCGCGTGTGCGACCGATGTCCGGCGCGTTGCCGGCCACCGAGATCGGGGTGTGGCTGTCGATCAGATACACGTCGCGCACGAAGCTGTTCCCCTTTGCGCAAATGACGATTACCGACCGAGCCGTGATGCGACTCGAACCAGAAGTGGTGTGAACATGCGTCGCCGACATCGAACAACGTCCCCACAGAACCGCGTGTTGTTCTTCGGGCGGCGCGAGCGCGGCTACGTCGCGATCTTGACGCTCTTCTTGGCCATCCCACTGTTCGCGATGGCGGCGTTCGCGGCAGACGTCGGCTATTGGTACTCGACGGCAGCGCGGCTTCAGCGCACGGTCGATGCGGCATCGCTGGCCGGCGTGGTATGGCTACCCGACAAGCCCAAGGCCGATATCGAGGCGAAGAAGATCCTCGTGCAGAACGGCATCGACGACACGAAGCTGCTCGCCGACGGCACGCCGCACTGGACGGTGCAGATCGACGCGCCGACCACCGAGCGTCTTCGCGTCACTGCCACCGACAACAGTGCCGGCCGCTTGTTCTCGCAGTTGCTCGACAACAGCAAAGTGGTCATCATCCGATCGAGCTTGTCGGAGTACATCAAGCCGATCCCGCTCGGCAGTCCGATCAGCAAATACGGCAATGATCCGACGGTCAGCGGCGCGCAACCGAACTTCTGGGCATCGATCGGCGCGCCCTACTACACGAAGCGCGGTGGTGATCCGTACGCAGCGAAGTGCGCCGAGACGGTGCCCACCATTCCCTGCACGACACCGAACACCGACTATCGACCGACCGGCTACTTCTACGGCATCGAGGTGCCTGCGGGCAATGCCGGTCGCACGTTGACCGTGCAGCTGTACGACGCCGGCAACTACAACAACGACAACCTGTGCCGGCCCAAGTTGACCGCGTTCGACACGACTCCGTGCAGTCCGATGGATCCGACCGACCGCTACGACTTGCCCGGCACGAACATGCCTGGCGCGACGACCAGCTTCCAATTGCTCGATCAGGATCTGTCGCCGCTGAACAACGAGAACAATCCGCCGTTGCCGTTCGGGTCCGCGATTGGTCCGAACTACACGGGTGCGGTCAACGCTTGGCCCTCGGGTAACTATGCCTGCTGGTTGGTGCTCGCCCCGAACGCGTCGTCGGCGACCTACAAAGACCAATGGCAGACGCTGTGCTCGGTGACCATCACCGACAACAACGGCGGCATCTTCCCACTGCAAGTCAAGAGCAGCAACATCCCCGGTGTAACCGATGCCGGTGAGGGCACGAACCAGTTCTCCATCAAGGCCAGTATCGCTTCGGGCGTCGGTCAGACTCGCGTTTACGCGCTGTCGACGATGTCGGTGTTCACCAATCCACGCGGCACCGACTGCTCGGGCAATCCATCGACGAGCACCGAGTCAGCGTTCTACTTGGCGGAGATCCCCGTGAACAACCGGGGCAAGCGGTTGACCGTTTCGTTGTTCGATCCGGGCGATGGCCCAGAGGGCACGTACATTTTGGACTTCGTCGGGCCGGACAACGCGGGCCTTGCGGGAGCCAACGTGACCGACCCGTGCACCGGGACCATCATCGGCGAATTGGCGCCGTCGTGTAGCTACGGTGCGCGCAGCAGCTCGACGACGGCTGGAACCCCGTGCAGCATCACGACCCGTGATGCCGGCGGCGCGATCTACAACGGGCTGTGGCTCGACGTCGCGATCACCCTGCCGGCCGGGTACAACTGCTCGACCGATTGCTGGTGGAAGATCCGTTATCGATTCACCGGCCTCTCATTGCCCCTGCCGGGCGATCCACCGGCAACGCCGACCGACCGCACCACCTATGTCGTGAGGGTCTCGGGCGATCCGGTACGCGTCATCGCATAACATCCGCCTTCGTTGGGCAAGCAGCGGATTATCGCGGCCGATGTGTGGAGCCCGCCAGTAGCCTGCGGGCGGTGTCGGGTTTCGTCGACGAATGTCGAATCAATGTGCGCGGTGGCGACGGTGGCGCGGGGTCGATCTCGTTTCGCCGTGAGGCTCACGTACCGCGCGGCGGTCCCGACGGCGGCGACGGCGCGAAGGGCGGCGACGTCTGGTTGGTCGCGGATCACAACGTCGCGTCGCTGCTGGCGTTCCGTGATCATCCGCATCGTCGCGCGGGCAACGGCAAACACGGCCAGGGCAAGAACATGCACGGAGCGAGCGCCGACGACTTGATGGTCCCCGTCCCCGAGGGCACGGTCATCTTCGACGACGACGGCAGCGTGCTCGCGGACCTCGTGCATCACGGTGATCGGTTCCTCGCGGCGCGCGCCGGTCTCGGAGGTCGCGGCAACGCGCGCTTCATGTCGAACCGTCGCCGGGCGCCGGCCTTTGCCGAGCAAGGCGAATACGGCGAGCAACGGTGGCTACGACTCGAGCTCAAGCTCATGGCCGATGTCGCCATCGTGGGCTATCCCAACGTCGGCAAGAGCACGTTCATCTCGCGCGTGTCTGCGGCCAAGCCGAAGATCGCGGACTACCCATTCACGACGCTCGAACCCCACTTGGGTGTCGTGCGCCTCGACGACGGCTTCGAGTATGTGGTTGCCGACATTCCCGGATTGATCGAAGGTGCGAGCGAAGGTCGCGGACTCGGTCACCGATTCTTGCGCCACATCGAGCGGGCACGCGTGTTACTCGTACTGCTCGACCTTGCGATGGTCGACGACACGAGTCCTGCACAACAGCTCAAGGTGCTCTTACACGAACTCGAGGCGTACCGGCCCGATCTCATGGAGCGGCCGCGCCTCGTGGTCGGGTCACGGGCCGACATCTCCGGCATCCTGCACGACTTCGACGGCCTCTACATGTCGGCGGTCACCGGTGAGAATCTTCCGCAGGTCACGGGCCAGCTCGGCGATCTCGTGCGCGCCGCACGCGTGACAACCGAGTCGCGTGAGGGCATCGTCATACGGCGACCCGAAGGCGAGACGGTCGCGGTCACCCGTGAGATCGACGGCTCGTTCGTCGTCCACGGCCGCGCGGCCGAGCGCGCGGTACGCGTATCCGATCTGACCAACTCCGACGCGCTCGAGTACGTGCGCCACCGGTTGAAGTCGCTCGGCGTCGAGCGCGAGCTCATCCGGGCGGGCGCGCGTTCGGGTGATGTGGTGCGCGTCGGCGAGTTCGAATTCGAGTACGAAGAGGACCTATGAGTCGCGCCGCGGGCGTATCCCGCAAGATCGTTGCCAAGATCGGTTCGTCGTCGATCACCGACGCCCAGGGCGTGATCGCCCACAGTGCCATCGAAAAGCTCTGTCGCGAAGTGGCCGAATTGCGCACGCTGGGCCATCAATGCGTCATCGTCACTTCCGGTGCGATCGCCGCGGGCCTGCCCGAGCTCGGTCTCGGCGGCGACAAGCGGCCGCGCGACTCGGTGACCCTGCAAGCGGTGTCCGCGGTCGGTCAGGGCAGCCTCATCGGTGCCTACAAAGCCGAGTTGCGCCGCCACGATCTCGTCGGCGGCCAAGTGTTGCTGGCACCGCTCGACTTCATGGTGCGCAGCCAATACCTACACGCGCGCTCGACGATGCAGCGGCTGCTCGAGCTCGGCGTCGTGCCGGTGGTCAACGAGAATGATGCGATTGCCGACGACGAAATTCGCTTTGGCGACAACGATCGCCTTTCCGCGCTCGTGGCGCATCTCATCGATGCCGACCTCATGGTGTTGCTGACCGACACGGTTGGAGTGCTCACTGCCGACCCCCGACGCGACGCGACTGCGTCGTTGATCGAGGAGATCGTCGAGTTCGATCATCAACTCGAGGCGATGGCCGGTGGCGCGGGCTCGGCGCGCGGCAGCGGCGGCATGGCATCGAAACTGGCGGCAGCCAAGATCGCCGCGTGGTCCGGCGTGCGTTCGGTGATCGCCAGCGCGCAGCGTGACAACGTCTTGCTCGACGCGCTCAACGGAGTAGCCGGCGTCGGCACGACGGTCATTCCCAAGCCGCACCGGTTGCCGGCGCGCAAGTTGTGGATTGCCTTCGCGGTGGGTGCGGCCGGGCAGGTCACTGTCGACGCCGGGGCTCGCCGCGCGCTGGCCGGCGGCGGGCATTCGTTGCTGGCCGCCGGCGTGGTTGCCATCGACGGGCGCTTCGATGCCGGTGACGCGGTCGAAGTGCGCACGCCCGACGGCGCGATATTCGCCAAGGGTCTGGTGCGTTGTTCTTCGGTCGAGCTGACGATGATGGCGGGCAAGCGCACTGCGCAGCTACCCGAGGGCGCGGCGCCCGAAGTCATTCACCGCGACGACCTGGTGATGCTCCCGTAGGCGGTCGGTTGCCCGGCAGCAAGGTTCGAACACGCGCCGAGTCGAGCAATCCGAACGCTTTCAACAGCAGCACGTAGATCCCGAGGATTATCGCGGAAGCGAACCCCAGGCGGCCGAAGAGGGCCGCGCCCGAACCGACGATGTTGTCGCGCGCGGCCCATGCCGCGATCGCCGTGCCCGATGCGACCAGTGTGAGCCGGGAAAAGCCACGAGCGAGCGTCGAGCCTTGCAACCCGCCTGACCACAACGACAGCACCCAATACGCGAACAAGGCCGACAGCAAGTAGGCGATGGTGAACGACCAGGCGAGTCCCTTGACGCCGTAGCGACCGACGAGCACGTACGCGAAGAAGATGTTCAGCACGTTTTCGATGATGTTGATGACGAACGGCGTCTTGGTGTTGTGCATGGCATAGAAGCCCCGCATGAAATAGAGATACACCGAGAATCCGACGAGGCCACACGAGAACGCGGCCAGCACGCCGGGCGCCGACTCGATATCGCCGAACGAACCGGCGAGTTTCGCGATGGGTCCGGCGAAGCTCGCCATGACGATCGAGGCCGGCACCATCAGCAGGACGATCAGCCAGAGTCCGTCGCGCACGCGACGGCGAAACGCGTCGCGATCGCGATGTGAGATGTCACGGGCGAGCTCGGGGCTGACGGTGGTCATCACGGTGACCGCCAAAAGGCCATAGGGGAGTTGGAAGAAGATGTACATCGTGCTGTAGGCCGTGAACCCGCCCGCGGAGCGTTGGGCCAGCTGTGTCACGATCAGCAGCGCGATCTGATTGGCGGCGACGTAACCCGCGGTCCAACCCGACAGCCGCACCAGTTTCTTGATCGCAGGGTGACGCCAGTCGAGGCGGGGTTTGATGCGCACGCCGGCATTGGTGAGCGCGGGCAACAGCACGAGCGCCATCGCCACGACGCCGGCGGTCGCGCCAAAGCCGAGGAGCCAACGGAATGTCGGTGACGACTGCACGAGCTCGAGACTCGGCAACTCGTCGATGGCCGAGCGAGCGAGTAGCAACAAGGCGATCACGACGACGTTGTTGAGCACGGGCGCCCACGCGGCCGCGAAGAAGTGACGCCGCGCGTTGAGCAAGGCTGTCGCGATCGCGGCCATTCCGTAGAAGAAGATCTGCGGCAGGAAGAAGTACGCGAGGGTCGTGCTCACGCTGCGGTAGCGGGCGGCGTCGACGTCGGGGTCGAGCCGGACCGCGGTGTACAACCGGATGATCAGTGGTGCGGCGAGGGTCGCGACCGCGGTGACCGCCAGCAGCGCTGCGGCTGCGGTGGTGACGATGGCGTTCACCGCGTCCGAATCCTTGTCTTCGAAAGCCTGGGTGAACAACGGAACGAGCGTGGCCGAGAGGATGCCGCCGAGGATCAGGTCGTAGATGATGTTGGGTGTGGTGTTCGCCAGCAGATAGGCCGCCGACAGTTGGGACCCTTTGCCGCCGGTGCCACTCGACGTCTGCATCAGGTACGCCAGCGCCAGCACGCGTCCGTACCCGGTGATGCGCGAGAGCGCGGTACCGGCGGCGATGCCGGCGTTCGTGCGAAGCAAACCACCGCGCGGCACCATGCGAACGAGCGTAGATGCCCCACCCCCACCTACGGGGCTACCCTGGCGGGCGTGGTTCAGCCGTCATCACCAATCCTCGACCTCGGCCGTCGCGCCAAGTCCGCATCACGAGCGTTGGCCCTCGCAAGCACCGTCGTGAAGAACGACGCGCTGCTCGCCGCCGCCGATCTGCTCGTGGCCCGCACCGCCGACATCCTCGCCGCGAACGAACTCGATGTCGCGCGGGCACAGCAATCCGATACGTCCGCGACCGTCATCGATCGTCTGCGCCTCAATGCCGGCCGCGTCGAGGCGATGGCCGCAGGTTTGCGGCAAGTGGCGGCGCTGGCTGATCCCGTGGGCGAGATCACCGAGGGCTTTGTTCGGCCCAATGGTCTGCGGGTTCAGAAGACGCGCGTGCCGCTGGGCGTCGTTGCGATCATCTACGAAAACCGACCCAACGTCACGAGTGATGCGGCGGGCTTGTGCATCAAGGCCGGCAACGCGGCATTCCTCAGGGGTAGCTCGGGCGCGATCGAATCCAACCGGGCCATCGTGGCCGTTCTCCGTGACGCGCTGACCAAGGTCGGCCTTCCCGCGGATGCGGTCGTGCTCGTCGAAGACACCCGTTACGAAGCCGCCGTCGAGTTCATGCAGGCGCGCGAGGTGGTCGATGTATTGATCCCTCGCGGGGGGCCGTCGTTGATCCGGTCGATTCTCGAGAACGCAACGGTGCCGTACGTAATCGACGGAGACGGCAACTGCCATGTGTACGTCGACGAGTCTGCCGACCTCGCCATGGCCGAACGCATCGCCGTCAACGCCAAGATGCAACGCCCGTCGGTGTGCAACGCGGCCGAGAGCCTGCTCGTGCACGAGTCGGTGGCGGCCGAGTTCCTGCCCACCGTTGCGCAGGCACTGGCCGGTGTCGAGCTCGTGGGGTGCGATCGATCGAGGGCGCTCGTGCCGTCGATGGGGATTGCGACCGACGACGACTACGCCACCGAGTTCCTCGACCTGAAGCTGAGCGTGCGCGTGGTCGATTCGCTCGATGAGGCGATTGCGCACATCTCCCGCTTCGGCTCCGGCCACAGTGAGGCGATCGTCACACAAGACATGCTCGCCGCCGACCGGTTCGTGCAAGAGGTCGACGCGGCGGCGGTGTTGGTCAATGCCTCGACCCGCTTCGTCGACGGTGGCGAACTCGGCCTGGGCGCCGAGATCGGCATCTCCACGCAGAAGCTCCACGCCCGCGGCCCCATGGGTCTGCGCGAGATCACCACCGAGAAATGGGTCGTACGGGGTACCGGACAAATTCGCGGCTGAAACGATTCCGTGTGGTGCGAGCGGGGCCGGTAGCCTCGGCCCATGTCGTATCGCTTCGATGACGTTTCCACAGTCCGCGACTCGCTGAGCAAGGTCGATTACCTGGCCGACGACGGCATCGCCGGTGTCGTGTACCTGGCCGACCGCCTGCAAAAGCCGGTGCTGATCGAAGGGCCTGCGGGCACGGGCAAGACCCAGCTCGCCAAGTCCGTCGCCGAGATGAGTGGCGCTCGCCTGATCCGCTTGCAGTGCTACGAGGGTCTCGACGAAGCCAAGGCGCTCTACGAGTGGAACTACAAAAAGCAGTTGTTGCGCATCCAGGCCGAGCGCAACCAAGACGGCACGTGGGCCGACATCGAAGAAGACATCTTCTCCGAAGACTTCTTGTTGACCCGCCCCCTTCTCGAGGCCATCCGCGCCGACGACCCGGTGGTGTTGCTCATCGACGAAGTCGACCGCGTCGAGGTCGAGACCGAAGCGTTGCTGCTCGAGATCCTGAGTGACTATCAGGTGTCGATCCCCGAGCTCGGCACGGTGACGGCCAAACAGATCCCGCTCGTTTTTCTCACCTCCAACAACACCCGCGAGTTGAGCGAGGCGCTCAAGCGGCGTTGCCTGTTCCTCTATATCGATTATCCCGACATGGAGCGCGAAAAGAAGATCGTGTTGACCAAGATCCCCGAGATCACCGACAGCTTGGCCGATCAGGTGGCGCGCATCGTCCGCTCGATCCGCCAGCTCGAGCTCAAGAAGGCGCCATCGGTGTCCGAGACGCTCGACTGGGCCCGCACCTTGCTGCTGCTCAACATCGAGCACATCGACGCGCAGACGGCGGCCGACACGGTCAACATCTTGTTGAAGTACCGCACCGATATCGCCAAGGTGCTCAAAGAGTTCTCGACCAACGCCGCGACGACTTTCGTGGCGAAGTAGGGGACCATCACCGTGAGCGATGTCGAGTTGCCGGGCCGGGGATCTGTGGGCGCACGCGCTATCGGCTACGCCCCCGAGTCGCCGATGCTCGATCTGTTGACGGGGTTCATCAACGAGCTGCGCGAGGCGGGGCTGCCGGTCTCGCTCACCGAAAATCTCGACGCGATGGAAGCCGTCACGCACATCCCTATCGAAGACCGCGACGCGTTCAAATACGCACTCGGCTCGACGTTGGTCAAGAACCACACGCACTGGAAAGCCTTCGAGATCGTCTTCGAGGTCTACTTCTCGATGCGTGGTCCCGAATACGGTCTCCTCGAGCCCGAACTTCCCCTCGATGATCTCCCCGAAGATGCAGAAAAGGGCGAAGGCGACGCCGACCGGGCGGGCATGCGCGGCGGCGGTGGCAATGCGCTGTCGCCCGAAGAGCTGGCGGAGATGCTCTTCCAGGCGTTGCTCCGCGGCGACAACTCATTGATGCGCGCCATCGCCCGCCAAGCGGTGCGCCGCTACGCGGGCATGGAGCCCGGCCGGCCCGTCGGCGGCACCTATTACCTCTACCGCACGTTGCGCAACCTCGATCTCGACAACGTGCTCGAGCGGTTGTTGCAAACCAACCGTCAGCAAGCGTCGGGTCCACTCACTGCCCTCGAGGAGCGGCTCGAAAAAGACGAGTTCCAGTCGCGCATCGATCAGTTGAAGAAAGAGATCGAAGCCGAGATCCGCCGACGCCTGGTCGCCGACCGCGGCGTCGAGGCGATGGCAAAGACACTGCGCAAGCCCCTGCCCGAGGACGTCGAGTTCATGCACGCCTCGCGCGAAGAGATGCTCGCGTTGCGCAAGGCCTTGTATCCGCTGGCCCGCAAGCTCGCGGTACGACTGGCGCGCAAACGTCGCCACGGCCGCAAAGGCCCGCTCGACTTCCGCAACACCATGCGGCACTCGATGTCCTATGGCGGTGTGCCCGCCGAGCCCAAGTTCAAGTATCCGCGCCCGTCCAAGCCCGAGATCATGGTCGTGGCCGACATCTCCGGTTCGGTTGCCGCATTCGCGCGGTTCACGCTGCACCTCGTCTACGCGATCTCGTCGCAGTTCTCGCGTGTGCGGGCGTTCGTGTTCATCGACGGCCTCGACGAAGTCACGCGCTTCTTCGAAGGCGTCGAAGACATCACCGAAGCCGTGCATCGGGTCAACACCGAGGCCGACGTGGTGTGGGTCGACGGTCATTCCGACTACGGCCACGCCTTCGGCGTGTTCATCGAGAAGTTCGGCCGTGACGTCGGCCCCAAGACCTCGGTGATCCTCTTGGGCGACGCGCGCAACAACTATCACGCGTCGCAGGCATGGATCGTCGGCGATCTCCAGCACAAGGCCCGCAACGTGTTCTGGCTCAACCCCGAACCGCGCTCCTACTGGGACACCGGCGACTCGATCCTCTCCGAGTACGGCACGCATTGCGACGGGGTGTTCGAGGTGCGCAACCTGCGCCAACTCGAAGCCTTCGTCGAGCACTTGGTCTAGATCCCCGCGCTGGCGGAGGCCGCTCGCGCCTTGGCCTTTCTTTACGGTTGTTACAGATCGACCGCGAGTCGGTGTCGACTCGCGGCAAGGGGAACCCCGTCATTGCGGTGTGCGTCTGAAGGCCACACCGAGAGGTCGGAGGGGACCATGAGGCCGACGACAGCGAGCCAGGGGACAGGGAGGCACGCGGCAGGGAGGCAGAGGACCGCGGGGCGCAGCGTTGCGCTAGTGGTCGCCGCGTTGGTGTTGCTCAGCGCGTGTGGCGATGACGGCGCCGGTAAGAGTTCGTCAACGGCAAACAACCGGGCGGCGGGCGCGGTGGCGGGGGACGTCACGGCGACACCGAACGCGGCGCCGGCGGCTACGGGGGCCGACATCGACCAGAGTGTGTTGCTGGCGCAGGCTGCCGGCCGCCAGGTGATCTTCACCGCGCGGCTGCAGGTAGAGGTGGCCGACGTGTTCTCGGCCGTCGCCGAAGCCAAGCGACTGGCGAGTGTCAGCGGTGGCTATCTCTTCAGCGAGCGCAGTGTCGAGGTCGAATCGAGCGCCCAACCGCAATCGGAGATCACGTTCAAGCTGCCGCCCGAACGATTCGCCGGTGTCATGGACGACCTCGCCCGCCTCGGGCGAGAACGCGGGCGCCAAGTCGATGCCAGTGACGTCACTGCGCAACTGGTCGATCTCGACGCCCGCCTCAAGTCCGCGGACGCCAGCCTCGAGCGGGTGCGCAAGTTGCTCGGCGACGCGAAGACCGTGCAAGAAATTGTCAGCATCGAAGCCGAGCTGACCAAACGCGAGACACAGGTCGAACAACTGAAGGGGCAACTCAACCAGATCTCACGACAGGTCGAATTCGCGACGGTCACCGTCACGTTCGGCGAGAAGCTGGCAACGGCGAAAGCCGACGATCTGCCCGGGCCGCTCGACGCATTGGCCGCCAGCGCACGAGTGTTGTTGGTGTCGCTCTTCGTCGTCGTGCTGGTGCTCGCGGTGGTGTTGCCCTTCATCCCGGTGGTGCTGCTCGCACTCTTCGCGGGACGATTCGTGGCGCGGCGTCTGCGCCGTCAACTCCCGCCGCCGGTACCGCCGCGCGCCGCACCCGACCCGCCGAGCCCGGTCGAGGAGGACGAATTGGCGCCGGTCAGTTGAACCAGGACGAGTTGCCGGACCGCAAGAGCTCGGCAGTGCGAAACGCGAGGTCGAGCGACTGGCTGCTGTTGAGTCGAGGGTCGCACACCGACTCGTAGCGCTGGGCGAGATGCGTATCGAGGATTTCGTCGCCGCCCCCGAGGCATTCGGTGACGTTGTCACCGGTCAGCTCGACGTGCACGCCACCGGGCCACGTGCCGGCGTCGGCGTGGGCGGCGAAGAAGCCGGCGATCTCGGCGAGGATGTCGTCGAAGTGGCGCGTCTTTTGGCCCGTGGGTGCGGTGAACGTGTTGCCGTGCATCGGGTCGCACGCCCACACGACCGGGTGTTCGGCGTCGCGGATTGCCCGCAGCAGCGGCGGCAGGCACGACTGGATCTTGTGCTTGCCCATGCGCGAGATGATCGTCAGCTTGCCCGGCCGGCGATCGGGGTTGAGGGTCTCGCACAAGCCGAGCACGTCGTCGGCGGTCGCGCTGGGGCCGATCTTGACGCCGACCGGGTTGCGGACGCCCCGCAGGAACTCGACATGGGCATGATCGAGTTGGCGGGTGCGCTCACCGATCCACAGCATGTGCGCCGAGCAGTCGTACCACTGGTTGCTGAGCGAATCGACGCGCGTCAGTGCTTCTTCGTAACCGAGGAGCAACGCTTCGTGACTGGTGTAGAGGTCGACCGTGTGGAGATCGGGATGGCTGTCGGTCGACACGCCGCAGGCTTTCATGAACTGCAGTGCCCGATCGATGCCGAGGGCCATCTCGTCGTAGCGCTGCCCGGTGGGGCTCGACGCCACGAAGTCGCGGTTCCACGAATGCACTCGGGACAGGTCGGCGAAACCGCCCTTGGTGAAGGCGCGCAACAGGTTGAGCGTCGCCGCGGACTGGTGGTAGGCGCCGAGCAGGCGCTGCGGATCGGGGATACGGGCGAGTTCGTTGAAGGCATCGTCGTTGACGATGTGTCCCCGGAACGACGGCAACTCGACACCGTCGATCACCTCGGTCGAGCTCGAACGCGGCTTGGCGAACTGGCCCGCGATGCGGCCGACTTTGACCACGGGGACGCCCGCCGAATAGGTCAGCACCACGGCCATCTGCAGGATGACCCGCAGCTTTTCTCGGATCGAGTTGGCCGACACGTCACGGAACGACTCGGCGCAGTCGCCCGCCTGCAACAAGAAGGCCTTGCCGTCGGCCACCTCGGCCAGGCGGGCGGTCAGATCGCGGGTCTCGCCGGCGAAGACCAGCGGCGGCCACTCGGAGAGGGTCTTTTCAACCGCCTCGAGGTCGGCCTCGTCGGGCCAGTCGGGCTGTTGCACAGCCGGGAACGAGCGCCACGAGGACGGTTGCCAGGAGGAGACGGACGGTGGCGCCATGGGGACAGCGTTGCCGGTGGGGGCAACGTGGTGCAAACCGTTAATCGCCGGTTGTCAGGCCGCGTCGACGCTGGTGTTGGCGGCTTGCTCGCGAACGAGGTTGACCGCCCGCTTGACGAGACGACGAGCGGCTTCGGCGGTGACACCGAGCTCTTCGCCGACTTCGCGGTAGCTGCGCTTGCGTCCGTCGCGCAGGCCGAAGCGCTGTTCGACGGCGTAACGGGCACGGGCATCGAGGACACCCAGGAGATCGGTGACCATCTGCTCTTCGGCTCGACCGATGACGACCTGTTCGGGGCCGGGGTTGGAATCGGGCAGCAGATCGACCAACTCGTTGGAGTCGTCGTCGCCGATCGTGCGATCGAGTGACGTGGGTGTGGTCAGCCGGTGCAGCCGGGCATGCTCGTCGTCGAGCTCGTCACCGTCGCCGGAGACCTGGCGCAGTGCCGCCCGGAGGCTGGCCGACCGATCGCCCGGCAGGCGCACGAGGCTGGCCTTTTGGTCGAGGGCCCGGCCGATGGCCTGACGGATCCAGAACGTGGCGTACGTGGAGAACTTGAAGCCCTTGCGCCAGTCGAACTTGTCGACGGCGTGCTCGAGGCCCAGGTTGCCTTCTTGGATCAGATCGAGCAGCTCCATGCCGGGGGGCATGGGGTAGCGCCGGGCGACGGAGACCACCAGGCGCAGGTTGGCCCGGATGAACCGGTCTTTGGCGATGGCCGCATCGGCGATCGCACGATCGAACTCGGAGCCGGTCTCGCCGGCCTTTTTGCGAAGGCGCGCCTTGTGCCCCTTCTCGATGATCTTGGACAGCTCGCGCTCTTCCTCCGCGGTAAGCAGAGGCACGAGGCCTATTTCGTTGAGGTATTGACCTACTGAATCGCTCATAACACTTCTTCAAACAAGAAAGACCGAGGTGTGATTCCGTGCAGGCAGCCTCGGAGGGGGCTTTTTTCGGCAGCAGCGGGCTTTACATCGGCCCGGATCACACCAACTGACAGGGGAACTGGAGGATTCAACACCATCCTTTGCCACAAAGCAGCGCACCGGCCCTATGAATTGCGTCACCCCCCTTCGGCCGATCGGCCTATGCGCTAAAGGAAAACGGTCCAAACGGACGTTGCCACTTCGGTCACACCCCGGTACGGACCAGGGACCCGTGCTGCCGGATGAGCCTGGCCAGCCCCTAGAATCCGCCGCCGTGCATACGGTGCTCAAGCGGATCGGGATCCTGGGGGGCACCTTCGATCCGCCCCACGTGGGCCATGTGGTGGCTGCCGCGGCGGCCCTCTACGAACTCGACCTCGACCAGGTGTGGCTGATGACGGCCAATGTCCCGTGGCAAAAGGTCGGCACCCGGCCGGTCACCTCCGCGCCCGATCGCCTCGCCATGGTGACCTTGCTGGCCGAGGGCATGGACAAGGTCCACGTCTCGACGCTCGAACTCGATCGCGGAGGCGACTCGTACACCTCCGACACCGTCGAAGAGTTGCAGGCCCAACATCCGGGTGCACAGGTGTTCGTCATCATCGGGAGCGATGTCGCCGCACTGCTCGACACCTGGAAGAAGACAGCCGCGCTCAAGACCTCGGCGACCATCGTCGTTTACGACCGTCCGGGCTCGGTGGGCGCAACCCCTCCCGACGGCTGGTCGTTCCGGCGCATCGACGTGCCGCAACTGGCGGTGTCGAGCACCGACATCCGCACCCGTCGCCTCGAGGGCCGCCCGATCGACGGCATGGTGCCCCCCGCGGTGCTTCGCTACATCATCGATCGTCGCTTGTATCTCGACGGTGACGACGATGTCGACGCGGCGCCACAAGGGGCGATCGCAGGGTGAAGTTTCCCCGTTTCTCGTGGCGTAAGCCCGCCCCGCGCCCCGCGTTCATCTGGCGCTGGTTGTATCCCGTCGTCCTCGTCGGCTTCATCGTCGCCGCCGGTCTGCTGGCGGACGCGGGTCTCGAAAACGCGCTCAACATCAAAGACGGCAAGGTCACGCAAGTCGAGACCGACCCCTGCAAGCCCGGTTTCCTGGCCGAGGTCGACCCGACGCCGACGATGCTCGTCATCGAAACCGACGACAAGAACGATGCCGTCGGCCTGACAGCGATGAGCCTGGGCACGGACAGCAAGGGTGGTTGGGTGCTGCAGTTGCCCCTCGAAACCCGACTCAAAGAGGGCAAGTTCTTGTGGCAGGTCTGGCGCGAGGCGGTGGTGCCGGCGACCACCGGCGCGACGTCATCGACCACACGGCCACCCAACCAGGCGACGACGACGGTCGGCCCGTTGTCGGCCGACAGCGCCGCCGCGGGCAAAGCGGCGATGGCGAGCGCGGTCGGCAAGCTGCTGGGCTTCTCGTTCCCCACCGACGTGCTGGTGCTGCCGACCAAGACGCTCGCATCGTTGATCACGCCGGCGTTGCCATTCAGCCTCACGTTGCAGACGCCGGTGCAAGAGGTCTCGGCCGACGGCAAATCGCAGACGACCAAGTTCCAGACGGGCGTGAACAAGGTCCAGAGCGAGGCCGACGTCGTGAAGTTGTTCGAAGCGGTGGGGCCCAACGCCTCAGCGCGGTTGAAGCGGCAGGGCGATCTGTGGTCGACGTGGATCACTGCGCTGCGCTCCTCGCCGACGGCCCTGGCGGCCGTCAAGCCCGAGTCCGCGGCCCTCCTCAACTACGTCAACGCGATGGTCACGGGGCCGACCGAGTTCCGGCTGCTGCCGATCGACAACGACATCCCGTATCTCGGTCTGCTCATCGTCGATCCCGACATCGCGCAGACCGTCACGCTTGCGGCGCAGATGGTGCCGTTCCCGTTGATGATCGAGCCGGGCACCCGGCTGCGCACCGCCTTGTTCAACGGCACCGCTGATTGCAACCTCACACTTTCGGCGGCAACCCGCTTCGTCGAGGGCGGCGCGCAGATCGATGTGCTGGGCAATGCGAGCACCCTCGATATCGCCCAATCCGAAGTCATCTACTACAGCGCAGAGTTGAAGCCGAAGGTCGATCTGTTCGCCAAGTCGCTCGGCATCGACAGCGTCAAGTTCATCGCCGGCGAGTCGGCCGTCGATATCACCGTGACGCTCGGTGCCGATTTCAAGGCCTGATCAAAGGTGACCTCGGCGATGGACAATGGCGAGTAACATCTCCCTCGACATGACGGCCAGAGACGCCATTAGTGCGATGCCTCCCAACTGGGCACTGATGGCGGCGCGGGCCGCCGATGACAAGTTCGGCCGCGACACGTTCGTGATCGACGTCGGCGACGTGCTTGCGCTGACCGAATTGTTCGTCATCACGACCGGAGCCAACCGTCGTCAGGTCAAGGCGATCGTCGAAGAGATCGAAGAGAAGATCGCCCTCGAAGGCGGGCCCAAACCGCGGCGCATCGAGGGGCTCGACAAGCTCGAATGGGTTTTGATGGATTACGGCGATTTCGTGGTGCACGTGTTCGACGAACCGACCCGCACGTTCTATCGCCTCGACCGGCTCTGGGGCGACCGTCCCAAGGTCGAGTGGAACGTCGCATAAGGCCCGCCGACCGCCCGCTTTTCGGGCAGGGCGAGCTACGCGACGATATTGACCGTGCGACCGCGCACGACGATCACTTTGCGGGGCTCGGCGCCGGCCAGGAATTCGAGCGTGCGGGGATCCGCCAGCGCGGCGGCCCGCACGGTGTCGTCGTCGGCCGTGGCGGCGACCGTGATGCGAGAACGCAACTTGCCGTTGATCTGGATCGGATACTCGATGGAGTCCTCGACGAGGAAGGCGGCGTCGGCCGTCGGGAACGCGACGTAGGTGGCCCCATGGTCGTGACCGAGCCGCGTCCATAGCTCATCGGCGAGGTGCGGTACGAGGGGCGACAACATCAGCGCCAACGGCTCGGCGACCTCGCGTGACAATCCGTGGGTGGCGACAACGCCGGTGAGGTGATTGTTGAGCTCGATCAGCTTGGC
Organism: Acidimicrobiales bacterium; assembly: GCA_039934635.1. Lineage (GTDB taxonomy): Bacteria > Actinomycetota > Acidimicrobiia > Acidimicrobiales > WLNW01 > DATLFA01. Next base: position 13,190 of record JBDTLT010000045.1, on the reverse strand, counting down.
GATCGCAGTGTTGAACCGCAGCTCTTCCATACCGGTGCGCACGCCGTCGATGGTCTTGTGGAGCAGGCGCCGGGTCTCGTCGTCGGTCGGTTTGTCGACAACGCGCGAACCGTCGGAGTCTTCGTCGACGTAGTTGCGCCAGATGCGTTGCAGGAACCGGTACATGCCGACGACGTCGCGGGTCTCCCACGGACGCGACGCGTCGAGCGGACCCATGTACATCTCGTAGAGACGTAGCGTGTCGGCGCCGTATTCGTTGTAGAGGTCATCGGGCGCGACCGCGTTCTTGAGGCTCTTGCCCATCTTGCCGAGCTCGCGCGTGACGGGTTGCCCGTCATGGAAGAACTCATTGCCGCGCTCGTCGATGGTGAACGCGTCGACGTAGGTGCCCCGCGCGTCTTTGTAGGCATAGGCCTGGATGTAGCCCTGATTGAACAGACGACGGAACGGCTCGCACGACGACACGTGGCCGAGATCGAAGAGCACCTTGTGCCAGAAGCGCGCGTACAACAAGTGCAGTACGGCGTGCTCGACGCCACCGACGTAGAGATCGACGCCACCGCAGTCGCCGTCGAACTGAGGGCCCATCCAGTAGCGCTCGACCGCGGGATCGACGAATGCCTTCTCGTTGGTGGGGTCGAGGTAGCGCAGCTCGTACCAACACGAACCGGCCCACTGCGGCATCGTGTTGGTCTCGCGCTCGTAGTGGCGAAAACCCTCACCGAGGTCGAGTTCGACGTTGACCCAATGCTCGGCGCGCGCGAGCGGCGACTCGGGGTCACTGTTCTGGTCATCCTGGTCGAAGGTGCGCGGCGAGTAGTCGTCGACGTCGGGCAGCACGACGGGCAACATGTCGTCGGGCAGACCGATGGGCAGGCCGCTCTCGTCGTAGACGATGGGGAACGGTTCGCCCCAATAGCGCTGCCGGCTGAATAGCCAATCGCGCAGCTTGTAGTTGACCGTGCCGTGCCCGAAGCCCTTGCGTTCGAGCCACTCGTTGATGATCGACGTCGCCTCGTCGATGCTGTGATAACCGTCGAGTGAGACTTCGTCGTTCGACGAATTGATGTACGGCGCGTCGCCGACGTAGGCGGTCGGCCACGTCTGCGTGTCGGGACTCGGCTCGATGCCTTGCGCGGCGAACCACTCCGCGGACGGCTGTTGAATCGGTGGAATCGGCAGATCGAATTGGCGGGCGAACTCGAAGTCGCGTTGATCCCCGCACGGCACGGCCATGATCGCGCCAGTGCCGTAACCCATCAGCACGTAGTCCGCGATGAACACCGGTATCGGTTGGCCCGTCGTCGGGTTGACCGCGTAGGAGCCGACGAAGACGCCGGTCTTGTCGCGCGTGTCGGCCTGGCGTTGCATCTCGCTCTTGGCCTGTGCCAGTTGGCGATAGGCGGTGACCGCGGCCGCAGGTGTTTCGAAACCGCCCGTCCATCGATAGGGCGTTTCGTCGGGCCATTCGCCGCTCGTCAGTGCATCGACGAGTGGATGCTCCGGTGCCAGCACCATGAACGACGCGCCGAACAACGTGTCGGGCCGTGTGGTGAAGACCTCGATGTCGCCGACGAGTGACTGGAAGCGCACGCGGGCGCCTTCGCTGCGGCCGATCCAGTTGCGCTGCATCGACTTGATGGCGTCGGTCCAGTCGAGCCGGTCGAGATCGGCGATCAGCCGATCGGCGTAGGAAGTGATACGCATCATCCACTGGCGCAGGTTGCGCCGGAACACCGGATAGTTGCCGCGCTCGCTGCGCCCTTCGGACGTCACTTCCTCGTTGGCCAATACGGTGCCGAGCGCGGGACACCAGTTGACCGGGGCATCGGACAGGTAGGCCAACCGATAGTTGTTGATGAGCCGGCGCCGATCGACGACGTCGAGTTGGGACCAGGGGCGGCCGTCGTCGGTGGCGCGCTCGCCTGATTCGAACTGCGCGATCAACTCATCGATGGGGCGCGCCCGATCGAGTTCGCTGTCATACCAGCTATTGAAGATCTGCAGGAAGATCCACTGCGTCCAGCGGTAGTAGCCGACGTCGGTGGTCGAGATGCTGCGGCGCATGTCGTGGCCGAGGCCGAGGCGGCGCAACTGGCGCCGCATGGTGGCGATGTTGTCCTCGGTATTGATCGCCGGGTGGATGCCTGTCTGCACGGCGTGCTGTTCGGCCGGTAGCCCGAACGCGTCATAGCCGAGCGAGTGCAAGACGTTGTAACCGTTCATGCGCTTGTAGCGGGCGAACACGTCGGTGCCGATGTAGCCGAGGGGATGCCCGACGTGCAGGCCGCTGCCCGACGGGTAGGGGAACATGTCGAGCACGAAGAGCTTGGGGCGGCCGGCGACCTTTTCGGGTTCGGCCATCGGGCCTGCCGGATTCGGCGCTTCAAAGGTGCGCTCGGCCTGCCACCGGTCTTGCCACCGCAACTCGATCTGTTCGGCCAACGTCGCGGTGTAGCGAAATCGGGGGATCGAGTCGTCGGCCATAGACGGCCAAACTACCGGCCTGCGGAACCGTGGCGGCCAATTTGAGCGCGCAGTAGGCCCTTCCACCATTCGGCGAGGCGCAATTGGAACACGTCGAGGGGGAAGCCGTGGCGTGCCGCGTGCTCTGGCGGGAACGCGTCCCAACCGAAGTGTTCGACGGTGATGCGCGTCTCGTCGCCGACGGGGTCGAAGCGCACGTGCACCTCGGTCTCACGGTCGGCCGGAAAGCTTGCGTGCCGCCAGCTGAGGGCCAGCCGGTGCGGAGGCTCCCATTGTCTGATGCGGCCGATCTCGAAGACCGATCCGTCGTCGTAGGTCTCGGTCAATCGTCCGTCGAGGCCGGGCTCGAACGCGAGTCGACCGGTGCGGTTCTCACTGAATTGGAACAGCGGGCTCGGGTGCCACCACTGCGCGATGTCGGAGGTGAACACGGCGAACGCGCGCTCTGGCGCGGCGGGCACGCGCAGCGCCACGAGGACACGCGAACTGCCGGCGCCCCCCGGCCCGTCGAGCGAAGGGCCCGTCACGGCGCTTTTTCGAGATGCTCGCGGAAGGCCGCCAATTGCTCGGACCACCCGCGCTCGGTGGCATCGACCCAGGCTCGCAACTCGGCCATCGGCCCCGACCGCAATGCATAGACGCGTACGCGCGCGTCGAACTCCGGATGGGTTTCGGTGACGAGGCCGGACAGGCGCAACACCCGCAGGTGCCGGCTCATCACCGAAGGAGCGAGGCGAAGTGCAGTGGCGAGCTCGCCGGCGCGCCGCGGTCGTTCGGTCAGCAACTCGATGGTCTGGCGGCGATGAGGGTCGGCCAGCGCGGCGAGCGTGCGGTCGAGTGCGCCGCTCGCCGCGGTCGCGTTCAAGCTTTCACGCCCAATCTCTCACGCCCAATTCTTCGCGACGATCGGTACACCGATGGCGGCCTCTGCATCAGAGCGAGTGACGTCACGAACGTGTTGGGAGAACGACCACGCGTGTCCTTCGAGATCGATCGCTCGATAGGTGCGGTCGCCGTAGAACTGATCTTCGGGCTCGGCCGAGATGACGGCCCCGGCGGCGCGCGCCCGTTCGCAGTGTTGCTCGATGCCGTCGGTCAACGCCACGTGGACACTCTGGGTGTTGGCACCGGCAACATTGGCGGGACTGCGCACCAAGTCGTTCCACTCGCCGCCGACCATGATGCGACCGCGACCGGCGCAGCTCATCTCGTAGTGGCACATCTCGGGCGCATCGTCGGGGCCGTCGATGGCCATGGTGATCTCGAACCCGAAGGCCCGTTCGAGCCACGCCAGCGCGGCCTTGGGCTCGCGGTAGTACACGCTCGAAACGAAGGTGGGATCGTCGTCCATGTGAGTCCTTTCTCAGATGAGAAATAGTTTCTCATTTTGGAAACTATATTGTCAACCGAGAAATCTCGGCAGCTGGCCGCTCCACCGACTCGTGCGGTCGGCCGTCGACGATACCGGCGCCGGGTTCGCCAGCTTGACGCACATCATCAAGCTCGCCCCCGACATCATCAAGCTCGATCTTCAGATCACGGCCGATGAGTTGCGAGTGCTCCGCGATCTCGGCGCGCGCTGCGGACAGGGTTACTAGCGCGGGCGGCCAGGGCGGTGGGATGCGAAGTCTCTGAGGGGCACAATGTCGAAGTGACGGTCAGCTTCGAGAATCGAACGGTGATCGGCGCGTCCATCTCACTGGTGTTCGACCTCGCGCTCGACATCGACGCGCATGTCGAATCGCAGGCGCGGTCCCGGGAGCGGGCGGTCGGGGGAGTGACGAGCGGAAAGATCGGACTGGGCGAGCAGGTCACGTGGCGCGCCGTCCACTTCGGTATCCCGTTCAAGATGACGAGCAAGGTCACTGAACTCGAACGCCCGAATCGGTTCGTCGATGAACAGGTGAGCGGTCCTTTCCGTACCTTCCGCCACGAACATTGCTTCGAACCGCTCGGCCGCGAAACGATGATGGTCGACCGCATCGAGTTCGATGCCCCGCTCGGCGCCGTCGGCCGCGGGGTCGAGCGCGTCGTCTTGGCCCGCTATCTGCGCAAGCTCATCCGCGAGCGAGGTCTGTTTCTCAAGCAGCTTGCCGAGCAGGGCGCATGACACCCGCACGCGTCGTGCGGGCCTACCTCGTGATCTCCGGGCTCTTCACGCTTTCGGCGTCGGTCATCTGGGGCGTCAACACGTTGTTCTTGCTCCACTCGGGGCTCGACATCTTTCAGGTCTTCATCGCCAACTCGGCGTTCACGGTCGGCACGATCCTCTTCGAGATCCCGACCGGTGTCGTCGCCGACACGGCAGGGCGTCGTCGCTCGTTCTTGTTGAGCGCGGTGACGTTGATGGTCGGCACGCTTGGCTATGTCGCGATCTCGGTGGCCGGCGGTGGATTGTTGCTGTTCGTGCTGGCGTCGATCGTGCTCGGGTTCGGCTTCTGCTTCTATTCCGGCGCGGTCGAAGCGTGGTTGGTCGATGCCCTTCGTGAAACCGGCTACGAAGGGCAGCTCGACCCGATCTTCGCGCGCGGCTCGATGGTGTCCGGTGCGGCGATGCTCATCGGCTCGGTGAGCGGTGGGCTACTCGGTACCATCGACCTTGCGTGGCCGTATGTGCTGCGAGCCGGCCTTCTCGGGGCGGCGTTCGTGGTCGGCTTCAAGGTGATGCACGACATCGGGTTCACGCCGCGTGCGACCAGCCTTTCGGCGCTGCCAGACGAACTGCGCAGTGTGCTGCGGTCGAGCCTGACGTTCGGGTGGAACCGGCGATCACTGCGGTTGCTCATGTTCGTCTCGGTCTTCCAGAGCGCATTCCTGATGTGGGGCTTCTACGCGTGGCAGCCGTACTTCCTCGAGTTGCTCGGACGCGACGCGGTGTGGGTGTCGGGCGTCGTGTCGGCGCTGATCGCGCTGGCGACGATCGCGGGCAACGGCATTGTCGAGATCTTCGCCCGTTATTGCGGCAAGCGCAGCACGCTGCTGTTCGGCTCGACGATTGCGCTCGCCGTCGGTGCAGTCGGTGTAGGTGTGGCCGATTCGTTTTGGCCGTCGGTCGCACTCCTGTTGTTGGCAATCGCCGCGATGGGCGTCGCGGCGCCGGTGCAACAGGCATACGTGCATGAGGTCGTCCCGTCGGCGGAGCGCGCCACCGTCGTGTCGTTCATCTCGATGGTAGGCAGCGCCGGTGGTGTCGGAGGGCCGCTCGGGCTCGGCTACCTCTCGCGCGTGCAATCGGTGGCGACGGGCTACATCGCCGGTGGTTTCACGACATTGCTCGCGCTGCCGCCGATTCTTCTGTTGCGCCGACTGGGTGAGCCGGCGGACCGCATCGTCGGTAGCAAGGCCGGCAAACGCGGGCCGTGCGCGGCGCAAGGCCTTCCCGAGGTCGCGGCCATCGACTCGACGGCCCGCCAACCCGAACTGGTTCCGTGATGCTCTTCGCCTGACCCGTCAACACGGCGTGTCACGAACCGCGCTGCCGGTGTGTCCATAGGGTTGATGGATGTGGTGGGCGAAGCGGCGACACAACTGGGGGATGACGGGTCACTGTTCGCGTCGCTCTATGACGATCTTCGTCGTTTCGCGGCCGTGGTCGGCTGGCCCGATCACGACCCCGACGATCTGATCCAAGAGGCGGTGGCCCGCGCGTTGCGCCACGGCCCACTCGTTCGTCTCGAGAATCCCGGTGCGTACCTGCGCACGGCGATTGTGCGGCTGGCCTCCAATGGTTGGCGTGGACGATTGACGCGCGACGACGCGCACCGCCGGCTCGCCGCGAGCGATACCGGTGAAGTAGTCGACGCGTACCCGTCCGATCTCGACGAACTCCGACGGCTCGACGCCCGTGATCGAGCGTTGCTGTACCTGTCGGTGGTCGAGCGGCGACCCTACGCAGAGATCGCGGCGCTGCTGGGCATGGCCGAACCCGCGGCGAGGAAGCGGTCGTCGCGGGCGCTGGCGCGGCTGCGTCGCGAGCTCACGATCCAGGAGGCGGAGTGACGATGGTAGATCTCATCGAGCAGCTCGAAACGGTGGCGCAGCGGGGCAACGCGCGCGGCGCGACTCGCGTGCTGAGCGCAGCCCACGGTGTCGCAGCACAGCGTGAGCGTCGCCGCCGCAACCGCCGATTCGTCGCGACCGGTGTCGTCGCGCTGGGTGCGTTAATCGTCGCGATCCTCGCGGTGCGTCATGCCGAAGACACTGGGGACGTCGCGACGATTGCCGGCGCGACTGCGACGGCGAACGCGATCCGTACCGAAGGGATCGATGCGGAGCTCGTATGGGGGAACACCGATCGCGTGACGATCGGCGACCCCGAGACGGGCCGCGTGCGCGTGACATCGACGGCGGATCGGTCGTCGTGGACGCCGACCGCTCCACCGATGGCGGCGCCCTACGCGGGCGGCCGATATCTCATCGGGTCGTACCGCGACGCGGTCAGCGATCTCGACGCGTGGACGCGTGCTTCGTGCGCCGACCCGGGTTGCGCGTTGGTGATCACGGATCGTCGTAGCGGGGTGCAGCGCGAGGTGCCGGCGCCCGAGGGTACGTTCGGGTTCATCGGCGGTGGCGGCTTCTCACCGGACGGCACCAAGCTCGCGGCCCTCGCCGCGACGCGGGGGAGCCTCGTAGGCGGCACGGCCGGCGGGCGCCAGATGCAGCTCGTCATCATCGACGTCGCGTCGACGGTGGCGACGATGATCGATCAGCCCCGCGGTGAGTACGGCGAGGATTACGGTTACGCCGTCTGGTCACGCGACGGGCATTGGGTGTTCTACGGAGGACTCGCGCTCGATGGCACCTGGCCCCCGAAGGTAGCGGTGCATCGCGTCGGCACCCACGACGCCGTCGGCCTCGACCTGCGCCCCGGCTACGACGTCGCAGCGGTCGCGCGCGGTGTCCTTTAGGGCTTCGGCCCAATGATGGTTGCTATCGGCCCCGGCGCGCCGGCGGTCCACACGAATGAGAGCTCGACGCGGGTGAAGCGCCAGCCGTCGGGTGTCCTGACGAACTCGTTGTCATACCAGCCGCCCACGTCGTGGTGCTGGCTGTTGTCGTCGGGATCGGTGAGGTGGATTGCTTGCAGGTAGGAGCGGCTCTTCGCGCGATCACCGTCGATTTGGATCGCGTGGTTCGTCGACATGTGGTGTGTGCCGTAGAACGTTGCCATGACGGCTCCTGCGGCGTCGCCGAAGTTGCGACCCCGGAAGCTGCGGGCCCCGAAGACGGCTTGGCCGTCTTCGGTGAACAGCTCGCCCATGGCCGACCAGTCGGCGGCGTCGGCGCACCGTGCGTACTCGACGAGTACGTCGCTGATCTGGGCGCGGTCGACGAGCCAGCGAAGCTGCGCCTGCGGTTCGTTCGGCGGTGTCTGCATCGGTGTGTACCTTCGGAAGTGATCATTGGGATAAGAAGGTGAATGGTCTCGCCTCCGTACAGGACAGCATCGTCTACTTTTCCGATGCATGGCTGACCAAGTAGCTCGATGACCACACAACGCGGACCGCTTCACGGCGTGCGGGTCATCGACCTTTCGACAGTGCTGTCCGGCCCGCTCGCCACGGTCTTGCTCGCCGATCAAGGCGCGGACGTCATCAAGATCGAGGCTCCCGGCGCGGGTGACCTGACGCGCATGGTCGGCTCGCGCAACAACGACATGACGGCGATGTTCTGCCTCGCAAATCGGGGAAAGCGGTCACTTGTTCTCGACCTGTCCGGCGAGAGCGGGCGCGCCGTGCTGCGACGCCTGGTCGAGCACGCCGATGTGCTCATACAGAACTTCCGGCCGGGGGTCGCCGATCGAATGGGCATCGGCTACGACGAATTGGGCGCGGTCAATCCCTCGCTCATCTACGTGTCGATCGCGGGGTTCGGCTTTGACGGGCCGCTCGCCAACCTGCGGGTCTACGACAACCTCATCCAAGCCGTCTCGGGCATGGCAGCGGTGCAGGGCGACGCCGGCGAACCGCGCCCTGTGCAGAACCTGGTGTGCGACAAGATCACCGCACTCACCGCCGCTCAGGCGACGACCGCCGCGCTGCTCGCGCGAGCCAACGGTGCATCGGGTCAGCACATCCGCATCTCTATGCTCGACGCCACCGTGTCGTTCTTGTGGCCCGACGCGGGCACTGCCGCCACGTTGCTGAGCGAAGATGCAACCATCATGGCGCCCCGGGAAGGCAGCAGCTTGACGCGCCATCGTGACGGTTGGACGACGTGCGCGCCGGTATCCGATGCGGAGTTTCAAGGCTGGTGTCGCGCCTACGGCGCGCCAGAGCTCGCCGACGATCCGCGCTTCGCCACCGGCCGGCAGCGGTTGGCGAGCCCTGAGCTCGCGGCCGAACGTCGCCGCGTGATCGAGCGGGCGAGCGAGCTGACCGTTGCCGAAGCACTCGAACGGTTGGCCGCCGAGGGTGTCGGCGCGGTGCCCGTGCTCGACGTGGACGAGTTGCCGGCACATCCGCAAGCGCTTGCCAACGGGACATTCGCCGAGCGCACGCATCCCATCGCCGGGCCGATGCGCGAGCCCGCACCGGTTGCTCGATTCTCCGAGACGCCGGCCACGCTCGGCGCGCCTGCTCCGCTGATGGGCGAGCACACCGACGAGATACTCCGCGGGGCGGGCTTGTCCGATGCGGAGATCAGCGAGCTACGCGCGGCGGGCACTGTTCGCTAGGCGCGATGATGCACCCCTCGCGCGACTCGACGCGAGTTCGCAGTGGGGGAACCGATGAGTGAGAACGTGCTGCAGCCGGGTCACGTGGCCGTCGTGACCGGCGCCGGCAGCGGCATCGGGGCCGCGCTCGCGGAGGCCTTCGGCGCGGCGGGCGGCCGCGTGGTGCTGGCCGACGTCGAAGAAGGCGCGCTGGAACGAACCACTGCGGCGTTGAATGCCGATGGAGTCGAGGCGCTCGCGGTACCCACCGATGTCGCCGACGCCGACGCGGTCGACCGTCTCGCGCGCGCGGCCGTCGACCGGTTCGGTCGTGTCGACGTACTGTGCAACAACGCCGGCGTGTCGACGTTCAACCTGTTGGCCGATCAGACCATGGCCGATTGGCGCTGGGTGCTCGCGGTCAACCTTTGGGGTGTCGTCAACGGCGTGCAGAGCTTCGTCCCCATCATGCGGGCACAGGGAACGCCGGCCCACATCGTGAACACATCGTCGATCGCAGGGCTGTGGAGCGGTATCCCGTTCATCGGGCCCTATGCCGTGAGCAAGGTCGGCGTCGTCTCGTTGTCCGAGACGCTGCACGCCGAGTTGCGCATGGAGCAGAGCCCCATCGGGGTCAGCGTGTTGTGCCCGAGTTCGGTCGGGACGAAGGTGATGGAGGCCGAGCGCAATCGACCTGCCGCGTTGGGCGCCGAGCAACGCACCGATGTGGCCGAGAGTGTGCGTCTGATGATCCGTGAGGGTCTCTATGGCGATGACGGCAGCACGCCGGAAGAAGTAGCAGCGATGACGCTCGACGCGATCCGGCGCGATCGGTTCTGGATCATCACGCACGCGTCGGCGCGCGCCACGCTCGAGGCGCGTTTTGCCGCCATCCTCGCCGACGTCCCCGAAGACTGACCGCTACGAGGGCTCAGTCGCCACGAACCAGGCGGACGACGTCGCCGACGCGTATCGTGCCCGGCCGGATCACGTCCGCGTTGAGCGCCAGCGCTCCGCCGAAGCGATGGATGATGTCCTTCAACACTTCGGGATCGCGTTCGAGCGTGTCGGGGTCGACGGTGGTCATCGGGCAGCGCGGTCGCAGTGAATCGAGATCGATGATCGCGTCGCCGATGTGCAACTCGGCGCCCGGCCATTCGACCTCTGTCAGCCCGTCGACTCCACCGATCAAGATGTTGGGCCGCAGCCGGCGGATGTCGCGCCCGAACTCGGCAACGGCGCCGTCCGTTGCGACGAGCAGCGGCAAGATGTCGAAGCGTTCCAGGCCGTCGTAGCGGGCCAACTCGGCATCAGGTCCGGCGGCCGCGCGAACGAGCGCGAGCGCGTCGGGGGAGTCCCAACGATGGCCGTCGACGAGAGGTTGACCGTCGGGGCCAAGCGTCGCGTGCAGGCCGAGCAAGTGGTAGTAGCGACGAGACCGCGAGTTGCGCACGCCTTCGGGCCCCCGCACGTGCACGGTGCGATCCCCGGGGATTCCGTCGAAAGTGAGCTCGGCGGCGGGGATCGCCTCGCCGGCCATCGACTTCACGGGATAGCGCCACAGTCCGGCGACGGTCATGGTCACGGTGGTCTCCAAATCTCGAGTCGGCGCCCGTTGTCTAACGGGAATCTCTTGTAACGCGACCTCTGCAGGATGAGACTTGTACTGCAAAGAGCCGAAGGGGATGGCTATGGACCTCATCAAACCGGACGATCCGCGCTACGACGAGGCACGCGTCGTGTTCAACGCAATGATCGACAAACGACCCGCGGTGATCGCGCAATGCACCTCGGCCGCCGACGTCGTCGATGCGCTCGCCCTTGCCGGGCGCGAGGGTTACGAGGTCGCGGTCCGGGCCGGGGGCCATTCGGTTGCCGGGATGTCGGTCAACAACGACGGCATCGTCATCGACGTCCGTTCGATGAACACCGTCGACGTCGACCGCGACGCGCAGCAGGTTCGCGTCGGCGCGGGGGCGACGTGGGGCGAGTTCGACCGAGCAACGCAGGAGCACGGCCTCGCCACGACCGGAGGACGGGTATCGACGACCGGTGTTGCCGGTCTCACGCTCGGCGGCGGTTCGGGCTGGCTCGAACGACGGTTCGGGCTCACGTGCGACAGCCTGCTCTCCGTCGATCTGGTCACCGCCGATGGCCGGCAGGTCACGGCCAGCGCAGACGACAACCCCGACTTGTTCTGGGCGCTGCACGGTGGCGGGGGCAACTTCGGGGTGGCGACCTCGTTCGTGTTCCGGTTGCATCCGGTCGGGCCGATGGTCACCGCCGGCTTGATGGCATGGTCGGGCGACGCCGCGCCGGACGTCGCGCGGCTCTATCGCGACATCGCCTACGCCGCCCCCGACGCGCTCGGGTCAGGGCTGGTGTTCCTCACCGGTCCGCCCGAACCGTTCATCCCGGTTCACCTGCAAGGCCGGACCATCGTTGCCCTCGCTGCGTTGTGGTCGGGCGACACCAACGAGGGGACCGAGGTACTCGCACCGTTTCGCCAGATGGCTCCCGAGGTGGATCTCGTCGGTGAGATGCCGTATGCGGGCTTCCAGTGCATGATCGACGACCCACCGGGCCTGCACAACTATTGGTCCGGCGACTACCACGACGCGTTCCCGGACGAGGCACTCGATGTCTTCGTGAAGTATGGGTCGGAGCGCCAATCGCCGTTCACGCAACAGATCCTCGTTCCGTGGGGCGGCGCGATCGCGCGTGTTCCCGAGGACGCCACGCCGTTGACGAAACGGACCGTGTCGTGGATCACGCATCCCTTTGCGATGTGGGAGAACGCCGCCGATAGCGCGAAGAACATCGAGTGGGCCCGCTCCTTCCGGCGCGACATTGCGCGCTTCGCCAGCGGTGGCGTGTACCTGAACTTCATCGGCGACGAAGGAGAGGATCGGGTCCGCGCCGCATTCGGCGACGAGAAGTACAACCGCCTCGCGGCCATCAAGGGCGAGTGGGATCCCGACAACGTGTTCCGGGGCAATCAGAACATCAAGCCTGCGTGACAGAGGTCGTCACTATTCGGCACTGACACGGGACGGCCACTGTGGCGGTCGGCTGCTACGTTCGCCGGTTGACACGTTCGCCGGGACCGAAGGAGCGCCATGGTTGCCGCAGATAGTTCGCCTGTGCCCGATTACCTCGACCTCTTGCGGGTCGATGGACGCAACTACGTGGTCATAGGCGCCGGGCAAGGCATGGGACGCCAAACGTGCCACGCGCTCACGCAGTCGGGCGCGGCAAAGATCGTCTGCGTCGACATCGACGAAGATCGCGCCGCGGACATCGCGCAAGAGATCGGCATCGGCATTCCGTGGGCCGGCGACGTGACCAAGCGTGAAGAGGCGCGCCGCCTCGGCGACTTCGCCGAGGAGCAGCTCGGTGTCATCAACGGCTTCGTCGACATCGTCGGCATGGCGCGCTGGGCGAGCCTCATGGACATGGACGACGACAATTGGAACTGGTCGCACGACATGAACGTGCGTCACGCGTTCCTCATCTCCCAAGAGCTCGGCAAGCGCATGGTCACCACCGGCGGCGGCACCATGGTCTTCATCGCCTCGGCGAGCGCGTTGAGTGCGGCCCCGATGCATGCCGCCTACGGCGCGGCCAAGGCCGGTCTCGTCGCCTACGTGCAGTCGCTGGCCGTCGAGCTCGGGCCTTTGGGTGTGCGGGCCAACGCAATTGCGCCCGGCGTGATCCTCACTCCTCGCATGGAGGCGGCGTTCACCGAGGAACAGCGCGTGGCCAACAGCGCGGTTGTGCCGCTCGGTCGGATGGGCAAGCCTGTCGACATCGCGGGTGCCGTGTTGTTCCTCACGTCGGACCTGTCGTCGTTCATCTCCGGGCGCACGATCGTCGTCGACGGCGCCGTCGATGCGAAGTTCCCCTACGGCACGCTCTGACGTCGTCATCCACCGACGATCCGAGGGGTCATGGAGTTCGGCTTCGACATTCCCAACATGCACCACGGTCTCGGGCTCGAGGCCTACGTCGGTGGCGCGAGCATCAAGCGCCTCGCCATCGGCCCCGA
>JBDTLT010000044.1:0-31014 GCA_039934635.1 Acidimicrobiales bacterium | reverse complement strand
GCGCTTCTGCTGCTGCGACGGGATCCTCTGCTTGGGTGACCGCGCGCCCGATCACGAGCAGATCGGCTCCATTCGACAGCGCGGCGGCCGGCGTTGCTGCGCGAGCTTGATCATGCGTGTCAGTGCCCGCCATGCGGATGCCGGGGACGACGCGCTTGAGTCGTGGCGCATATGCATGCGCGTCTTTGAGATCCGCGGCGGCGCACACGATCCCCGTGCACCCGGCCTCGGCCGCGAGCATCACGCGCTTGGGCATGATGTGCGGCGGCGCATCGGCATCGCTCGTGAGCACAGTGATCGCGAGCGACCAAGGCTCTTCGGCGCCCGCACGCGATGCGCCTTCGCGCAAGCCTTCGACGCCGGCTTGCAGCATCGCGACACCACCATGCGCGTGCATGGTCACCATGTTGACGCCCAGCGCGCCGAGAACACGGCCGGCGCGTCCGACGGTGGTCGGGATGTCGTGCATCTTGAGGTCGAGAAACGTGCGGTAACCGAGGCTGGCCAGTGCACCGACTGCTTCGGGGCCGGCCGCGGTGTAGAGCTCGAGACCGATCTTGGCCACGCCGAAATACGGACGAAGCTGTCGGGCGAATCGCAACGCCAAAACCAAGTCGTCGACATCGAGCGCGATGGCGAGGCGCTCACGAATATCCGGCGGGACTTCACCCATGATTTGCTCCACTCCTGATTGCTTGGTCTTGTCGTTGCGCGTCTTCGTGCGCGACATCACGGATCTCTTCGAGCGATTTCACACCGTGTTGCCGGCACCACTCGCGCACGCCGTCGAGTATTCGCACCATCGCTCGAGGGTCGGCAAAAGTTGCGGTACCGATTTGTACCGCGTTTGCGCCGGCCATGATGAGCTCGATGGCATCGCCTGCGGACGCTACACCGCCAACTCCGACAATCGGCAGATCCCGATGCGCCTCCCGGCAGTCGAACACCGAACGCACCGCGACCGGATGGATCGCACGACCGGACAGCCCGCCGCGCGCCGCGCCGAGAAGCGGGCGTCGTTCCTCGATATCGATGACCATGCCGAGAACGGTGTTGACGAGTGTGACGGCATCCGCGCCGGCGGCGCGTGCCGCTGCCGCGATCTCGACGAGCTCGTAGGTATTTGGGCTCAATTTGGCCCATCGGGGGCGCCCGCACGCAGCCGTCGCGGCGATGACATCGAAAGTGGCCGACGTCGAGTGAGCGAACATCTTGCTGCGATCCTCGAGGTTGGGGCACGACACGTTGACTTCGACCGCAACCACCGCCGGTGGCGCGTCGGCCAGCATCTCGGCCGCGCGTTCGAAGTCGCGCACGGTGCGACCCCAGATGCTGGCGACGACCCGTGCTCCGGTGCGTTCGAGCGCCGGCAACTCGTGTTCGAGCCACGCTCGGACACCGGGGCCTTGCAGCCCGACACTGTTGATCATTCCCGCGGCCGTCTCGTGCACCCGCGGCGGCGGATTGCCAGCCCATGGCTCGGGCGACAATGACTTGACGACGATGGCGCCGAGCGACGAGAGATCGAAGTACCGGGCCAATTCGGCGCCATGTCCCGCGGTACCCGACGCCGACATGATCGGGTTCGCCAACGTGAGAGAGCCGACGCGGGTCGTGAGGTCGACCGGCTCGCCGACCTTCGCGTTGCCCGCACGACGCATCAGTCCTCCCAGCCGAACTGCTCGGCGCGCCACACGCCGCGGTGGTACTCCTGCAGCGTGCGCACCTGCAACCGGTGACGAGACCAATCGAGCATGCCGAGCGCGGCGGCCAACGCCGACGACGCAGTGGTGAGCAACGGCACGTTGTTGCGTTGCGCGGCGGCGCGGATGTGTGCACCGTCGGCTCTGGGTCCGCGACCGCGCGGACTGTTCACGACGAGATGGATCTCACCACGATTGATGAGATCGACGCCGTCTTCACCTTCTTCGTCGAGCTTGGCGACGAGCTTGGCGACGGGTATGCCCGCCGTCCGCAACGCCGCCGCCGTGCCCGCTGTGGCGACGAGCGAGAACCCGAGTTGATGGAACAGTTCGGCCGCTTCGCAGCCGAGCACCTTGTCGCGGTCGGCCAACGACAGGAAAACTGTGCCCTTTTCGGGCAGCGGACCGCCGGCGGCGATCTGACTCTTCATGAACGCGAGGCCCGTCGTGAGATCGATACCCATGACTTCGCCCGTCGAGCGCATCTCAGGACCGAGCACCGCATCGGCTTCGGGGAATCGGTTGAACGGAAGCACCGCCTCTTTGACGGCGACGTGATCGCCGACGACCGGCGGTGCGAGCAGACCCGCTTCGCGCAGTTCGTCGAGTGTCGCACCGAGCATCACACGCGCCGCGATCTTGACCAGTGGGACGCCGGTGGCCTTGGCCACGAACGGCACCGTGCGCGATGCGCGCGGATTCGCTTCGATGACGAAGACCTGGCTGCCCTTGACGGCGTACTGCACGTTGACCAAGCCGCGCACCTGCAGCGCCTCGGCGATGCGACGCGTGTAGTCCTCGATGACGGCGATCGTGTCGGGTGACAGGTGCGGCGGCGGGATGACGCACGCCGAGTCGCCCGAGTGCACACCGGCTTCTTCGACGTGTTCCATCACGGCGCCGATCAACACCTCGCCCGTGTGGTCACGCACGGCATCGACATCGACCTCGGTCGCGTCTTCGAGAAAGCGATCGACGAGCACCGGACGTTCGGCGGAAAGTCCTCCCTCGATGCCCAACGTTCCGAAACGCGAGAGCTCGTTCATGGTGCGCTCGAGCGACGCGTCGTCGTAGATGATCTCCATCGCGCGACCGCCGAGCACGTAGGAAGGCCGCACCAATACTGGATATCCGACACGCTCGACGATGACTGCGGCGTCGGCGAGTGTCTGCGCAGTGCCCCCCGCGGGTTGGGGAATCTCGAGCCGCGCGCACAGCGCGTTCCACCGCTCGCGGTCTTCGGCCAGATCGATCGAGGCCGCGCTGGTGCCTTTGACCAACTCGGGCGGCAGCTGTCCCGCGAGCTTGAGCGGTGTCTGGCCACCGAGCCCGACGATGATGCCCATCGGCTGCTCGGCGTCGATGATGTTGGCGACGTCTTCGTAGGTGATCGGCTCGAAGTAGAGGCGGTCGCTCGTGTCGTAATCGGTCGATACCGTCTCGGGGTTGCAGTTGACCATGATGGTCTCGAAGCCCGCGTCTCGCAGTGCAAACGACGCGTGCACGCAGCAGTAGTCGAATTCGATGCCCTGACCGATGCGGTTGGGTCCTGAGCCGAGGATCATCACCTTTTGGCGGGTCGACGGCCGCACTTCGTCTTCGTCTTCCCACGTGGAGTAGTGGTACGGCGTCTCGGCGGCGAACTCCGCGCCACAGGTGTCGACCGTCTTGAACGTCGGCCGCACGCCCGCGGCGAGCCGCGCCGCCCGCACCTCGGCCTCGCTCTGCGACCAGAGGTACGAGAGCTGCGCGTCGGAGAAGCCGATCTGCTTTGCCCGCCGCCATTCACGCACGCTCATGGTCGTGGTCGACTTGGTCGCGAGATGGGCGCGTTCATCGGTGATGATCGAGATCTGATCGATGAACCACGGATCGATCATCGTGAGCTCGGATACATCCTCGACGCTGAAGCCGCGGCGCAAGAGCGCCTCGACCTGGAACGCGCGATCGGGTGTCGCAATGGCGGCCTTAGCTTTGAGTTCGCTGTCGGGCAGTGAATCGAGCTTGCGCTCGGCCGGATCACAGTTCAGCCCTGAGCGGCCGAGCTCGAGCGAACGGAACGCTTTTTGGAAGGACTCGGGGAACGTGCGGCCGATGGCCATCGCCTCGCCCACCGATTGCATCGACGTGCCGAGCACCCCCGACGTGCCGGGAAACTTTTCGAATGCCCACCGCGGCACCTTGGTGACGACGTAGTCGATTGTCGGTTCGAACGATGCCGGTGTCTTCTTTGTGATGTCATTGGGAATCTCGTCGAGCGTGTAGCCCACGGCGAGCTTGGCGGCCATCTTCGCGATCGGGAAACCGGTGGCCTTGGAGGCCAGCGCGGAGCTGCGCGACACGCGCGGATTCATCTCGATGATCACTTGGTCGCCGTTGCGGGGATTGACGGCAAACTGCACGTTGGAGCCCCCGGTCTCGACGCCGACACGACGGATGCACGTGAACGCCGCGTCGCGCATCTGCTGGTATTCGACGTCGGAGAGCGTCTGCGCGGGCGCAACGGTGATCGAGTCGCCCGTATGCACACCCATCGGATCGAAATTTTCGATGGAACAGATGACCACGCAGTTGTCGGCGCGGTCACGCATGACTTCGAGCTCGAACTCTTTCCAGCCCGCGATCGACTTCTCGATCAGGATCTCGGAGATCGGGCTGGCGTCCAAGCCGAGCGATGCGAGCGACCGGAACTCGTCGATGGTGGACGCGATGCCGGTGCCTTTGCCCCCGAGGATGTACGCGGGGCGAATGATCACGGGCAGACCGATGCGAGCGACGACGTCCATCGACTCGTCGAGCGTGTGCGCCGAGCCCGAGGCGGGCACCGCCAGGCCGACCTCGATCATCGCCTGCTTGAACCGTTCGCGGTCCTCGGCGGTCTCGATCGCTTCGGCGTTGGCGCCGATCATCTCGACGCCATACGTATCGAGCACGCCGCTGCGATGTAGCTCCATCGCGAGATTGAGCGCCGTCTGGCCGCCGAGTGTCGGCAGGATGGCGTCGGGTCGTTCCCGGTCGATGATGCGCGTGATGACGTCGACGTGCAACGGCTCGACGTAGGTCGCGTCGGCGAACTCGGGGTCGGTCATGATCGTCGCGGGATTGGAGTTGGCGAGCACCACGCGGTAGCCCTCGCTGCGCAACACCCGGCACGCCTGTGTGCCCGAATAGTCGAACTCACACGCTTGGCCGATGACGATGGGTCCAGACCCGATCACCAGGATCGACTCGAGATCAGCTCTACGCGGCATTACTTGTGGGCTCCTTCGATGAGGGCGCTGAAATCGTCGAACAGATAGCGCGCGTCGTGCGGACCCGGGCCCGCTTCGGGGTGATACTGCACACTGAACGCGCGGGCACCGATCACGCGCATGCCCTCGACGGTCTGGTCGTTCAGATTGACATGCGTCAACTCGGCCACACCGGCCAGCGAATCGATGTCGACGCAGAAGTTGTGGTTCTGGCTGGTGATTTCGATCTGTCCGGTGGAGAGATTGCGGACCGGATGATTGCCACCGTGATGCCCGAACGGCAGCTTGAAAGTCGTGCCGCCGAGCGCTCGCGACATCAGTTGATGGCCGAGACAGATGCCGAACAGCGGGATGCCGGCGTCGATGATCGCGTGGATGTTGTCGACGGCGTGCTCGACCATCGCCGGATCACCGGGACCGTTGGACAGGAACACTCCATCGGGCCGATGCGCGATGATCTCCGACGCCGGTATCCACGCGGGCACCACATCGACGGTGGCGAACTCACCGAGTTGGCGCAAGATCGATCGCTTCATCCCGAAGTCATAGGCAACGACGCGCCGGTGACCGTTGCCGATCGAATACGGACGGGGACATGTGACCTCGGCGACGAGATCGACACCGTCAGTGCCTGGTTCGGCCAGCGCCGCCGCTTTGAGCGCGGTCTCGCTGACGCCACCGTCGCCGACGTAACCGAACGCGCCGGGGATAGCCCCGAAATCGCGGAGGTGTCGGGTGAGTCGCCGTGTGTCGACACCCGCGATGCCGGCAATCCCGTGCCGGCTCAAGAACGCATCGAGGTTCTCGGTCGAGCGCCAGTTGCTGCGCCGGCGCGCAATATCGCGCACGATGACCCCGCGACAGAACGGTCGAGCACTCTCGTCATCGAAGTCGTTCACCCCGTAGTTGCCGATGTGGGGATACGTGAACGTGATGATCTGGCCCGCATACGACGGGTCGGTGATCACTTCTTGATAGCCCGACAACACGGTGTTGAACACGACCTCACCCGTCGCGATCGCGTCGCCTGACGACGCGCCGATCATCTCGCCTTCGAATGTCGTGCCGTCGGCGAGTACCAACAGCCCTTCCCGAATAGCAGTGGTCATCGCTGCGCTGCTCCATCTTCGACGACAGGTTGGCCTTGAAAGATCGTGTGGCGCACTCTGCCCCGCATCGCGCGCCCTTCGAACGGAGTGTTGCGGGATTTGGATGCCATCGAATCGCCGCGCACTACCCACTCGACGCCGGGGTCGAACACACACAGGTTGGCGATGCGACCGGCAACCACCGGCCCGCCGTGGCGATCGCCGATGCCGGCAATGGCGGCCGGCTGCCATGACATCAGCGCGAACAATCGCTCGACGGTGAGACCCAATTCGCCGTGCGCGAGTGCCAGCGCGGTCTCGAGGCCGAGCATGCCCGGCGGGGCTTGATCGAACGGCAACTCTTTTTCGTGTGCGGCGTGCGGCGCGTGGTCGGTGGCGATGGCGTCGATGGTGCCATCGGCCAAGCCGGCACGGACCGCCGCGACATCACCGTCGGTGCGCAAGGGTGGGTTCACCTTGAAGACCGCGTCGTAGCCGGCGCAGCACTCGTCGGTCAAGGTGAAGTGATGCGGTGTCGCCTCTGCGGTCACCCGCAAACCCGCGTCTTTGGCGGCGCGCACCATCGCCACGGAACCGGCCGTGGACAGATGTTGGAAGTGCACCCGCCCACCGGTCAGGCGCGCCAGGGCGATGTCGCGCATCACCATGAGCTCTTCGGATTCGGCCGGTTGTCCCGGGATACCGAGCTTGACCGACCACAAGCCTTCGTTCATGTGGCCGCCCTCGGCGAGCGCGGTCACCTCGCAATGCTGTGCCATGGTGATCGACGCGCCACCGGCGAAGGGTGCCAGCCCACTCGCGTATTCGAAGGCACGGCGCATCAATCGCGTGTCCTGCACGCCGGTGCCGTCGTCGGTGAACATGCGCACACCGAGCCCGACGAGTTCGGCCATGGGCGATAACGACTCGCCGCGTCGACCGACGGTGATCGCGGCGGACGGGAACACCTCGCAGCAGACATCTCGTGCGAGCGCGATGACGTCGCGGACCACCGACGCGCTGTCCATCGGTGGATCGGTGTTGGGCATGGCCACCACCGCGGTGAAACCACCCAGTGCCGCGCCACGCGCGCCCGACTCGATGGTCTCTGCCTCTTCCTTGCCGGGTTGACGCAGGTGTGTGTGCAGGTCGACCAGACCGGGGCCGACGAAGCATCCGGACGCGTCGAGCGTGCGGTCGCCGTCGAGATCTTGACCGACGTCGAGGATGATGCCGTCGGCGCCGATGAGCACATCGGCGCGGCGCGACCCGCGGGCGTCGACCACGGCGCCCCCGCGTATGGCCAACGTTGCGCTGCGGTTCACTTCTGTTCTCCGTTCGAGAGGATGTCGGGGATGCTCACGAGCCCGTAGCCGCTGCCGAGAAGCAAGAACAAGACCGCCATGCGTACCGCGACACCGTTCTTCACTTGATCGATGATGACGGCGTTGGAAAGGCCGGCCACTTCGGCGGAGATCTCGACGCCGCGGTTCATCGGACCGGGATGCATGATGAGCGCATTCTTGGGGAGCCGCGCCGCGCGTTCGATCGTCATGCCGTAACAAGTCGTGTACTCACGCAGTGACGGGATCAACATCTCGTTCATGCGCTCGCGCTGCATGCGCAACAGATAGACCACGTCGGCCGACGGCAACACTGCGTCGAGATCGTGGCTCACCTTGACCGGCCATCCGTCGAGGCGCGCCGGCAGCAAGGTCTGTGGCGCGACGAGTGTGACCTCGGCACCGAGCGCCACGAACGCCATCAGATCGCTGCGCGCGACACGACTGTGCTTGATGTCGCCCACGATGGCGATGTGGCGGCCCCGCAGCGAACCACAGTGCTGCCGGATCGTGTAGCTGTCGAGCAATGCTTGCGTCGGATGCTCGTGGCCTCCGTCGCCGGCGTTGATCACCGAGCAGTCGACCCAGCCGGTGATCTGCCACGGCACGCCGGCCGAACCGTGGCGCACGACGATTGCGTCGACACCCATCGCTTCGATCGTCTCGACGGTGTCGCGCAACGACTCGCCCTTGTTCACCGACGACGTGCCGACACTGAAGTTCATGGTGTCGGCCGATAGCCGCTTGGCCGCAGTCTCGAAGGACAGTCGCGTACGCGTCGAGTCTTCGTAGAAGAGCGACACGACGGTCTTGCCCAACAGCGCCGGGACTTTGGGGATGCGGCGCTCGCTCACTTCGACGAATCGGTCGGTGAGTTCGAGCAGCGCGGTGATGCCGTCACCGCCGAGGTCTTCGATCGACAACAGGTGTTTCACTTCTGCATCTCCCCGATGTCGACACCGTCGTCGTAGACATTGACCACTTCGTCACGGCGAGTGGGAAGGTTCTTGCCGACATAGTCGGGGCGGATCGGCAACTCGCGGTGGCCGCGGTCGACCATGACCGCCAGTTGCACCGCACGCGGGCGGCCGTAGCTGTGCACCGCGTCGAGCGCGGCCCTTACCGTGCGGCCGGTGAACAACACGTCGTCGACGAGCACGACGATGGCGCCGTTGACGTCTTCGGGGATGTGCGACGGCGCTTGCGGCAACACCGGCCGCAACCCGATGTCATCGCGGTGCAGCGCGACGTCGACCATGCCCACGGGAGGCCGGTGCCCTTCGATCTGCTCGAGCGCATCGGCGATGCGTTCGGCGATCGGGACACCACCGGTCTGCAATCCGACGATGATCACCCCGTCGAGGCCTTTGTTGCGCTCGAGGATCTCGTGCGCCATGCGCTTGGTGGCCCGCTGGACGTCGGCAGACGACATCACTTGCTTGCGGGCAACAAAAGCGCCCCCATACGGGGGCGCGAGACGACGTTCTCTTTCGGCCACTGGCCACCTCTTGCCGTGCGAGCCTCACAGGACCCGCTTCACGGTCGACAGCACGTTAGCGCCGCCACCCCTCTCCCCGCACCCCCTTTCTTCTTCGGCTTCTTGTGGTGCTCTCTACGTGTATCCGTATAGAACACCACAAGAATGGGCGGTACGGGCTCAGTTGGTGAGTTTGAGGATGAAGGCCTCGCCGGCGACGATCGCCTCCCCCTCGGCCACCCCCTGGCGGATCACCAGCGACGACGAGGTCGGCACCGACAACACGCTGTAGGCGACGCCCTCGAAACCGAGCGACACGCTCGCGGGCAAGGCGTTGGCGCTCGGTGCGGCGAAGGTCAGGTACTCGAGACCACCCTTGAGCGGGGCGGCCACGAGCCCGTTGCCGTCGGCCGCCCAGGTCACCGCCTCGGCGGCGTACTGGAACGAGCCGACGTCGACCACGCGGTCGGGGCGGGCGGTGAGTACGAGCAATCTGTCCTTGCCCGCGATCGCCAACTGGTTGTGGCCGGCATCGACACGAACCGCACGGGCGTAGTCACCGTGGGTCGGCGCGGTGAGCGCGACGACTTCTTTGTTGCCGATCGAGACGGTCCACGTCGCGGTGCCGGCCGGACGGCCGACCGAGACGATTTCACCGTTGGCCAACGGGGCGACGACCCGCGCGGCGGGCGAGATCTCGGGTGCGGCACTCAGGCCGTTGACGAAGTCATAGCGGTACCAACCGGAGGCGCCCTCGCCGCGCAAGTAGAGCCCGGTGCCGCTGGCCGACCATGCCGCGCCGTCGACGGCGAACTGCGTCGTGGGCGGCCGGGGGACGGTCTGGTCGAACGTCACCGCCCCGTTGCTCTCGGCGGTCGCGATCAGATGAGTGGCGGGGCCGTTGCACGAATCGGAGACGACGACCTTGTCGTTCGGGCCCAGCGCCATCTTCGGGTCGGCGAAGGTGAACGAAGTCAGGATGCGGTGGCCGGGCGTCAGTCCATCGACCGGCTCGGCGTAGAGCCATTTGGCAGCGGTCGACAACCCGCTGCTCTGGCTGAACGAGCAGCGCTCGTTCGACTGCGCGGGTCGGGCCACATAGAGGAACTTGCCGTCGGGCGACGCACCGACGGGCACCGAGCCGCGACCGAGTGGCGCGGGCGTGTCCTCGACATGGCTGGCGCCGCTGTACAACGGCGCCGCAGGCGCGCTCGTCGGCGGGCCCCCGATCGTCGTCGTCGTGATCGTCGTTCGGGCGGGACCGGCGACGAAGCCCTCGGTGTCGCCGCGCGTACCCCACCACGCCAGCGCGCCGGCCAAGAGGGCCACGATCGCGGCGGCCGCGGACAGCTGCACGAGATGTTCGAGACGACGGCGGCTCCACTGCCGCGGGCCGCGGCGCCGCGCGCGTTTGACCGCCGGTACGGCCTCATCGAAGACCGTCGAGCGCAACGAGACGACCTCGGCGGTTTCGAGTTCGCGCTCGGGTTCGGCGCGCAGCGCCGCGTCGAACGCGGCCCAAAAGCCGTCGTGATGCTCGGGAACTTCGACCGTCTGCAGGACCGTCACGAGCTCGATGCGGGCGTCGAGAGCCGCCCAGAAGTCGGGTCGGTGCGCGGGCGGTTCGAGGCCCGCCAAGCGATCGGCGAGCTCGCGCTCGGTCGGTTCGCGATCGGCGGGGATGTCGCTCATGGCGCGTCCGATTCCCGGGTCGGGCTCAACGCCCGGCGCAATTGCACACGCGCCCGGCTGACCCGCGACGCGATCGTCCCCGCGGGCACGC
The DNA here is from genome assembly GCA_039934635.1 of Acidimicrobiales bacterium. Taxonomy (GTDB): domain Bacteria; phylum Actinomycetota; class Acidimicrobiia; order Acidimicrobiales; family WLNW01; genus DATLFA01. The sequence continues at coordinate 20,369 of JBDTLT010000044.1, read as the reverse complement.
CGAGCACACCCGCGGCTTCGTCGTAGGAGAGACCTTCGCCGTCGATCAACCACACCGCGGCGCGCATCTCGTTGGACAGCTGCGCCATTGCCGCATCGATGTCGCGCCGCGACGATGCCTGCAACTCGGGGCCGGCCCGGTTGTCGGGAACTTCGGCCGCTTCGTCGAGCGCGCTGACCGGGCGGCGCCGGCGCAACTCATCGAGACACGTGCGGTACACGATGCGGTACAGCCACGTCCCGAACGCCGAATCACCGTGGAACGACGGCAAGCCGCGGTAGGCGCGCAAGTAGGCCTCCTGCAGCGCGTCGTCCATGCCTCCACGGTCGCCGACGAGGCCGAACGCGAGGCGGCGCATCGACACATCGTGTTGGCGGATCAGCGAACCGAACGCGTCGCGGTCGCCCGACTGGGCGCGCAATACGAGCGCTACCGAGCGCGCGTCACCGGTGGTGGTTGCCAATCCCACGGTCCTTGGACGTGTTGGGATCCGAGTCCCTTCCAAGAAGATCGGAATCCTCTCGAAGCAGATCGGTGCCGCTCACCGGGGACTCGGTTGCTTCGTCGGAGGCGGGCCGGAGGTGCTTGGCGACGCGGGCCAGGATGCCGTTGACGAAGCGCGATGAGTCGGCGGTCGAGTAGCGGCTGGCCAACTCGACGGCCTCCGCGAGCACGACGCCGGTGGGCACGTCGCTGCGGAAACCGAGCTCATAGACCGCAATGCGCATGAGGCAACGGTCGATCGACGGCATCCGTTCGATGCGCCAGTCGCGGGCGAATCGAGTGATGAGGGCGTCGGTATCGACAAGGTGTTCGCTGATGCCCGTCAACAGCGCGACCGTGTAGTTGAGCGGGGTCACGATCTGCGCGTCGAGCACCTCACGCGGGTCGACACCACGCGCTTCGGCTTCGTACAAGAGGACGAGCGCGGTCTCGCGGGCTTCGCGTCGCGGTCGCAACGGCTTGCCGTCGTCGATCTCCGAGATCACTTCTTCGAGGACAACCTCTGAGTCTTCGTCGGCCTCGACCGGCAAAAGGTGGGCCGGGAACGGCATCGGCGTGTGGTCGACCGGGTCGGGTCGGTACGCGTCGTCGCGACGGTCAGCCGCGGCCTCGGCGCGTGGATCGTCGGGATCGGTCACGGCCGAGCCGCGATCGCCAACTCACGCACGGGTGAGGTATTCGCCGCTGCGGGTGTCGACCTTGACTCGCTCGCCCGGGTTGACGAAGAGCGGCACCTGCACGACGAGGCCCGTCTCGAGGGTGGCCGGTTTGCGGGCACCCGAAACGCGGTCGCCTTGCACGCCGGGCTCGGTGGACGCAATGGTGAGCTCGACCGACGCCGGCAGGTCGACACCGACCACTTCGTCGCCGTACATGTTGAGGATCGCCGTGGCGTTTTCGACCAGATAGTTGGACGCATCGCCCAACGTGGCCGGCTGCACATGCATCTGGTCGTAGGTGGTGTTGTCCATGAAGACGTAGTCGTCGCCGTCGCGGTAGAGGAACTGCATCTCGCGCTTGTCGACGATTGCCCGCTCGACGCGTTCGGCCGAGCGGAAGGTGCGGTCGACGACGGCGCCGGTGCGCACGTTCTTCAGCGTGGTGCGCACAAAGGCGTGACCCTTGCCGGGCTTGACGTGTTGGAAATCGACGATCTGGAACAGACCCGAGTCGAGCTCGAGGGTCATCCCGGTCTTGATGTCGTTGGTGGTGATTGCGGGCATGCGCGAGCTTTCGGTGAGGTGATTTCGGTTCAGGCCACGACGGGATCTTTGGCCGTGTGCGTCAGTGGCCGACACCCGGAAGGCGTCACGATCACCGTGTCCTCGACGCGCACCCCGCCGAAATCGGGAAGGTACACACCGGGCTCCACGGTGACCACATGGCCGGCCTGCAGCGTAGCAGTGGTTCGGGTGTTCACCCAGGGGGCCTCGTGGATGTCGAGGCCCACGCCGTGGCCCGTGCCATGCACGAATCGATCGCCCCAGCCCCGCTCGGTGATGTAGTCGCGACAGGCCCGATCGACTTCGTTGGCTTGGACGCCGTCGATGACCGCCGCGACCCCGGCAGCTTGCGCTCCGGCGACCGCGTCGTAAACGCGCTGTTGCTCCGCCGACGGCTCACCCACCACGACCGTGCGCGTCATGTCCGAGCGATAGCCGTCGACGATCGCACCGAAATCGATGATCACGAAGTCGCCGGGCTGCACCTGTCGAGTCGACGGACGATGGTGCGCCTTGGCCGAGTTCGGTCCACTGGCGATGATCGTCTCGAACGCGCTGCCGCTCGCGCCTCGCCGGCGCATCTCGGTGTCGAGCTCGAGCCCGAATTCGGCTTCGGTGGGCCCGTCGAGCAGGCGCCGCCGTATCGCGCCGAGCGCGGCATCGGCGATCGCCGCGGCTGCCTCGATGCGGGCCAGTTCGCCGTCATCCTTGGTGGCGCGCAACAACTCGACGAGGAGATCGGTCGCGACCAACTCGCAGGGCTCGAACCACTCTTGATAGCTGCGTTGTTGCGCCCACGTCACCGAATGCGACTCGAGACCGACACGCGCCCGCGCGCCGACTGCGCCGCTCGCAACTCGGCGCTGTTCGTTGGTGGTGATCTCGACCGCCACGGGCGCGCCGCTCGCCGCAACTTGTTCGACCACCTGGGTCTCGTAACGGCCATCGGTGATCAACACGGCGTCGGTATCGGTGACGATCAACAGGCCGGCCGAGCCGGTGAAGCCGGTGAGATAGCGCACGTTGGTGAGGTTGGTGACGACGAGCGCGTCACAACCCGCGGGGTCGAGCGCCGCGCGTAGGCGATCGATGCGCGGGCCGATGCCAAGAGGTGGCAGCACGACCGCCGGTCGACTCGTCACGACGTGGTTCCGAGCAGTCGGCCGACGGCGTCGATGGCCATCACGTAGCCATGCCCACCGAATCCCACGATGCTGCCCTTGGCCACCGGAGCGACGACCGACGTGTGGCGCCACGGTTCGCGCGCGTTGGGGTTGGACAGGTGCAACTCGATGACCGGACCCTCGAACGTCGCCAGCGCGTCGTGGATGGCCCACGCGTAGTGCGTGAAGGCGCCGGGATTGATCACGATGGCCGCGCAGCGACCGCGCGCGGCGTGGATGGCATCGACGAGCACGCCCTCGTGATTGGACTGCAGGTGCTCGAGCGCGAAGCCGAGAGTTGTCGCGGCCCCGCGTGCGCGTTCGACATGGTCGTCGAGGGTGTCGTTGCCGTAAACGCTCGGCTCACGTTGACCCAACAGATTGAGGTTGGGCCCCGACAGGAGCAAGATGATCGGTGACGAACTCACGCCATGAGCCTCTCGAACGCCTCGACGAGTATCTCGTCGTCGATGCCCGTGACGACTTCGACGCCCTTGGGCCCGTCGAGCACGAACGTCACGCCGGCCAACGCCTTCTTGTCGCGCGCGAACAGCGGCAGCACAGCTTCGGCACGCGTGCCTCGAGGCGGACGCACCGGCAGCTCGTAGCCACTGACGACGCGCCGGTGTTCGGCGACGCGCTCGTCATCGATGCGATCGAGTTGACGGGCAACTTCGGCGGCATAGACCAGACCCACTGCTACAGCTTCGCCGTGCCGAAGGTCGTAGTGCCCTGAAGTCTCGAGCGCGTGTGCAAGCGTGTGCCCGTAGTTCAAGATCGCACGGCGGCCACCCTCGCGCTCGTCGCTCGACACGACTTCGGCCTTGATGCGCACACAGGCCGCGACCCGCTCGTCGAGCGGCAACGCATCGAGCGGGCCGCCGCCGAGGAAGTGGTACTTGGCCATCTCGCCGAGACCGCAGCGCATCTCGCGAGGAGGCAACGTCGCCAGCATCGCGGTGTCGCAGATGACGCCGTGAGGTTGCCAGTAGGCGCCGACGAGATTCTTGCCCTCGGGCAGATTGACACCGGTCTTGCCGCCGATGGCGGCGTCGATCTGTGCCAGCAATGTCGTGGCCACATGGACCACCGGAACGCCGCGGTGATAGCTGGCCGCCGCGAAGCCCGCGACATCGGTGACCACTCCACCACCGACTGCGACGACGACATCCGCTCGTGTAAGGCCCCATTGCGAGAACCCGCGGCAAAGAGATTCGATCGTCGCCATCGACTTGGCGTCTTCACCGTCGTCGATGAAGAACGTGCGGTGTTCGATACCCGGATCGACCTCGTAGGGAATGCTGCGCTGCGTGATGACCGCGGCGCGGGCCACGTTGCGCGGCAACAACGCCGTGAGATTGTCGCTGGCTCCGGCGCCGACGATGACGTCATAGCTGCGATCGCCCAAGGACACCGGTACGACGATCACGACGCCCGCTCCTCGCTCTTGACCGCGGCAAGCACCGCGTCGGCGACCTGATCGGCAGTGCAGCCGTCGACGTCGACCACGAAATGCGCCGCACTTTCGTACGCGCTGCCCCGGTCGGCCGCAATGCGGCGCAGCGCCGCTGCGGGATCGTCGGCGAGCAGCGGTCTCCCGTTGCCCTTGCCCACGCGCGCGAGCAGTGTTTCTGGGCGAGCCCGCAACCAGACGACGGTGCCCCGGTCGCGCATCAGCGCGCAATTGTCCGCGGAGAGGACCGCTCCCCCACCCGTCGAGATGACGGTGCGACCGGGCACGCGCAGCAGTGTCTCGAGGACATCGTGCTCGATCGCGCGAAAGCCCACCTCGCCGTCGACTGCGAAGATGTCGGGGATGGTGCGCCCCGTCGTGCGCTCGATGCGCTTGTCCGCGTCGACATGGCGCCAACCGAGCCGACGCGCGAGCCGTCGGCCGACACTGGTCTTGCCCGCGCCCATCATGCCGACGAGCACGAGATGGGGTTGTAACGGCGCCACGGGGTCAGGCTACCGATGTCATCGCCTGCTCAAGCCGAGCCGGCGCTACGGCCACCGTCGGCGACGAATTCGCTACCGGTCGAAAACGAGGATTCGTCGGACGCGAGGAACAGCGCGAGGTTCGCGATCTCCTCGGGTTGCGCCCAGCGCGGGATCGGCAGATGGGCCAACACCGAGTTGCGCTCGCTCACCGCCGCGGGCGACAGATCGGGCAGCGTCATCGGCGTCGCAACGGCACCGGGATGGATGGAGTTGACCCGGATCCCATGGTGACCGAGCTCCATCGCGGCGTACTTGGTGAGACCGCGTAAGGCCCATTTGCTCGTGCCGTAGGCCGTGTAGCCGGGCCGGGCCACGAGCGCCGCGACCGAGGAGATGTTGACGATCGAGCCGCCTCCGCCCCCGTCGATCATGGCCCGCGCCACCGTTTGGATGCCGAGGAACGCGCCGGTCAGGTTGATGTCGAGGGTCTTGCGGAAAGTCGCCTCGTCGCACTCGAGCAGGGTCCCGGGCAACATGATGCCGGCGTTGTTGACGAGGACGTTGGGCGTACCGAACCGCTCGCAACACAACGCGACGGCGCTCTGCCACGCCGCCGCCGACGTGACGTCGAGGGGCGTGTAGGCCGCGGCCGCCCCGATCGATGCGGCTACTGCTGCACCCTCGTCCAAGACGTCGGTCAGCAAGACCTTGGCGCCCTCTGCCGCGAACATCCGCGCTTCACACTCGCCTTGGCCGCGCGCAGCGCCAGTGATGAGTGCGATCTTGCCGTCGAGCCGTCCCATGAAACCCCCTTCGTAGGGGTCGATATTGGCACAGGCGCGGGTCAGCCCAGGAGTTGCGGGGCGAAGAGCACGCCGATCGCGGCGCCGAATGCGAGTGCCGGCCCGAAGGGGAACGTCGTCCCGAAGAGGCCACTCTGGGGCGCGAGTTCGCCCGCCTCGACCAGTGGGTCGAGCAGCAAGTCTCGGCCCGTCGTCTTGCGGGCGAGGAACAATATGGCGCCGACCCCCAGACCGACGATGCAGCCGATCACCAGTGAGTACAACACCAGCCGCAGCGAGTTGAGATAGTCGTCGCCCCAGCCGAGGAACAGGCCCATCAGCAAGGCGAGCTTGACGTCACCGAAGCCGAGCGCGTTGGGCCGGATGACGAAGGGCAACCCGAGCATCACTGCGTACACGAGCAAACCGACGAGCGCACCGGAGATGGCTCGCGGGTTGTCGTAGTACAAGGAAATCCCGACGATCAACGCAAACGACGCACCCAGCGACGGGAAGACGATCCGGTCGGGAATCATGTAGTTGAAGAGATCGACCACGGACACGGCGATCAACGCGGAGAAGAACAACCAGAACGCCAACACCTGCCAGTGGGGGCCGACGCTCAACACCGCCGCCGCGAAGGCGCCCGCGGTGACGATTTCGACGATCGGATACGCAACGGTGATGTGTTCGTTGCACGAGGCGCAGCGACCCCGCAACATGAACCACGACAGCACCGGCACGAGATGGCGCGGCGCGATCGGGGCTTCACAATGCGGGCAGCGCGGACCCGGCCGGAAGACCGGCCAGCGCTCCGGCACGCGATCGATGACCATGGTGAGCAGGCTGCCGATGACGAGCCCGAGCGGAATCGACAGTGCCACCAACAGTTGCTTGTTCACTTACATCCCACTCTGGGAGATCAGGAGTCGACGGAACCGAGGAACTTCAGCAGCAATCCGCGATTGACAGTGTCGTCCTCTGCTTCGATCGCGGCCAACGCGGCCTCGCGCTCTTCGGGCGTCTGCGCCTTCGCTGCCGCGGCGACGGCCTTCGCCGCCCGCGGGCTCAGATTGGCGAGTTGGCGGGCGATCTCGGCGGGATCGTCGAGGTCCGCTTCATACGCTCGGGTGCGCGCCGGCTCGGGATACGGCTCGGCTTCGTAGCGCGGCTCGTCGCTCAGACCGGCATCGCCGAGACCCGTCAACTCGGACGAACTCGGACCAGCCATGTCGTGTTGCTGGAAGCTGTACGCCGGTGCCGACTCTTCCCATTCGGTCGTCGACTCGTCCCAATCCTGGAAGCCGGGCTGCGTGGTGGTCTGCCCATTCGACTCGCGCGGGACTTCCCACTGCGAGCGCAATTCGGCGGGCTCACCGATTGCCGGCACGGCATCGGCCACCGGAACGGTCAACGGATCTTCGATGACGCTGGTCGCGCGATCGGTCTCGGCCTCGCTCGCTACACGCGTGCCCACGGTGACGAGCCCGAGTTCGACGATCTCTTTGACACCGCGGAGGGCGGGCAACTCGTCGAGACCAAGGGCCTCGCCCACGCCACCGACGCTGCGACCGCCACCGATGGCGGCGATGATGCGCCAGCGCTCGTTGTCGATCTTGACCATCGAACCGGCGAGTTCGGGACGCAACGTGAGCCACGCATCGATCGACGGTACAACGGCTTCGATCGAGCGCCATTCGACGAGCATCGTCTCGGCTTCGTCGAGCATGGGCTCGATCTCGCTCGACACGACGCCGGCGGGCGCCATCGCGCCCGTCTCGAAGATGAACGAGCCGCGCTTGAAGCGCAGCAAGTGAAACAGCGTGTTGATCAAGCTGTCGTCGGTCGCGCCGGGAACGATCAGTTCGCTGGCGGCCAACTGACCTTCCTCGACCCAAAGGCTGCCCGAGCCACGGTCTCCGTTGACCCGCAGCCGACCCGTCTTGCGGGTGGTTGCCAATAGCCGGAGCACATCAGGCAATGCGAATGTGTCCAATGTTCCTTGAAGGGCCACGGTTTTATGCCTCCGGCGAGCGGTCCTGACTTGAATCTTTTGTCGGCATCTCGCCGGCGAAGTTCAGTGATCCGTCCCGGAAAGTTGCTGGTGCGCTCCGGCGAACATCGCGTCGACCGGCGCCGCCACGCCCGTCCACTGGGCGAAAGCGTGCGCCGCCTGGAACACGAGCATGCTGAGCCCGTTGTGGGCCTCGATGCCTTTCGCCCGGGCCGCGGCCAGCCACGGCGTCTCGAGCGGGTTGTAGACGAGGTCGACGAGTACCTGCCCCGGCCGCAGCCGATCGTCGCCGATGGGCCGCGCCGATGCGAGTGGTCCGGACATGCCGACGGGTGTGGCGTTGATCACGATGTCGCATCCCGACAGGTCATCGGCCGTACCGACTCGGCCGAGCGAACCGGCGATCGCCGCAGCCGACGTCGCGGCAGAGGCACTGCGATTCACGACGATCACTTCGGACGCGCCCGCCACCGCCAGGGCGCGCGCGACCGCTCGCGCGGCACCCCCTCCACCGATGACTCCGCACCGCCGGCCGACCACATCGCCGCCGGAGTCATGGCGGAACGCGTCGACGAAGCCGGGGCCGTCGGTGTTGTCGCCGACCAGCCAGCCGTCGCGATTGACGACGCAGTTGACGGCGCGCAGTTCTCGCGCGGCATCGCTGAGCTCATCGACCGCGTCAGCGACGGCGGTCTTGTGCGGCATCGTGACCGACAAGCCCCGGATGCCGAGCGCGCGCACGGCATCGAGCGCCGCCTTGGCGTCCCCCTCACGAACTTCGAACGCGAGGTAGACCCAATCGAGATCGAGCGCGGCGAACGCAGCGTTGTGGATGGCAGGAGAGATCGAGTGCTCGACCGGTGAACCGATCACCGCCGCGAGATTGGTGCGGCCGGTGATCGAGCGACTCGACACAGGTTGATGCGCGATCATTCGCACAGCTTTTCCCGCACACAGATGTCTTTGGCGGCGAGGAACGCCTTTTCGGTTTCGGCGAAGGTGTGGGCACCGCTCTTGTCGGTGAGCACGTACCAGAGCCATCGGCCGTCGGCGGGGTTCAGCGCGGCTTCGATCGACTTGCGGCTGGGAGCCGCAATCGGTGTGGGCGGTAGCCCCTTGACCTTGTACGTGTTGTACGGGCTGTCGACGTTGAGATCGGCGAGCGTCAACCCACGATCTTTGTTGACCGCGTAGAGCACCGTGGCGTCGATCTGCAGCTCGGTGTTCAGGTAGAGACGGTTGTAGATGACGCGGGCGATCTTCGCTCGATCGACGTCCACCTTCGCTTCGCGCTCGACGATCGACGCGACGACCATCACTTGCCAGGGCGACACGCCCAATACCGTCGAGCGAGCTTCGATGTTGAGCTCGTTGGCAACCCTTTCGGTTTCGTTGCGCATGCGCACGAGGAGGGCCAACTCGTCGCCGGCGGTACGTTCGTCGAGGTTGTACGTATCCGGGAAGAAGATCCCCTCACGGTTGGTCGCCGTGGGCGGTGCCCATTTCAACGCGACGTCCGGGCTGGCCAGTGCCGCGTCGAGTTCGGGGCCGTTGAATCGTTGGAGTTGCGCCAGCAACTTGCCCTTGATCTGCGCGACGGTGAGGCCGGGCGGCACCGTGACCCTGAACTCGGTCACCTGGCGCGCGGGTCCGCGCAGCACCGCGACGGCGTCGGCGAAGTCCATGTGTTCGTGCATGTCATAGATGCCGGCTTGGAAGTCGCCGCTACCGTTGCGGTTGAGCCAGATGCGGAAGATCGTCGGATTGCCGATGATGTTCTTGCGGGCGAGGTCGGCCGCGATCTCACTCGTCGCCGCTCCCGACTGGATGGTGAACTCGATCGGCGCGCCCTCTGCGCCCGGCGGGTGGACCTGGTGTTGCACCCATCGCCAGACGAGGCCGGCCCCGAGGAGGCCGATCAATACGGTGAACGTGACACCGAGGAGAATGCGACGCCGGCGTGAGCTCTGCCGCGGCAGCACGACCCATCCGTCGTCGGCATAATCGATGGCCGCATCGCGGAGGCGTGCGTCGGCAACGGCAACACGCGGCGCGGTCGTCGTGGTCGCGTTCGTGGTCGCGTTCGTCGAGCGCGCCGCGGTGCGGGGTGCGCGGCTCGCGGGGTTTTCGTCCACCACGGTGCGCGTCGTGCGCTGCCGCGTCGCTTTCGACCGGGGCGTGGAATCGCGCGAGGGCTCGCGCGTGGAGTCGCCCGTGGGTTCGGGGGCCGCTTCGTCGTCGGCGCGCGGTGCCGGTCGAGGGTTGCGGGGATTGTCGGCGTCGTTGCTCATGCGGTCGTTCGACCCCGATCGAGCCAGGCCTGGAGCATCACGGCGGCGGCCACCTTGTCGACGACACGGCGGCGCGCAGGCGCGCGTAGCGATTGCTCCATCAGGCTCCGTTCGGCGGTGACCGTGCTCAGCCGCTCATCGTAGGTCTCGACGCCTACGGGGAGGGTGGCACGCAGCGCCTCGACCTCGGCCAGCGCAGCCTTGGCGGCCGGCCCGACCTGGCCCGACAGCGACAGCGGGAGACCGACGACCACCGCGGTGGCCTCCCATTCCTCGACGATCGCGCGGATGCGCAGGCGGTCGCGGGCCACGTCGCGGCTGCGGGTGAGCACTTCGATGGGTGTCGCCACCGTACGGTCGGAATCGCTGACGGCCACGCCGATGCGCTTGGAACCGAGGTCGAGACCTATGGCCCGGCCTCGGCCTGACTCCCCGCTCTGAGGGCCGCTCGGGCCCGTCACAGCCCTGCCGCGGCCCGTGCCGCGGCGAGCGCGGCGTCGATGCCCGCCGCATCCTTGCCGCCGGCGACCGCGAGGTCGGCACCTTTGCCCCCGCCGCCCTTGATGAGCTTGGCCGCCTCGGCGATCAATTCGCCGGCGTGGAGGCCCGAGTCCTTTGCCACCGCCGCGACGAGTGCCGCGCCGCCGCCGTCGGGCGCGCCGCCCAAGATCACTGCCCGGATGCCCGGCTGGTCGCGCACCGCGAACGCGAGATCGCGCAACACGTCGCGATCGACGCCGTCGTGACGGGCCACCACGATGCCGTTGCTGGCTTGCGCCGCGAGGTCGCCGGCACCGGCCGCCGCGAGCTGTTGGCGCAGTTGGCGTAGCTCGGCGGCGAGCTCTTTGTTCTCGGCGAGACGCTTTTCGATGCCCTGGACCAGTTCGCCCGCCGGGACGCCGACGAGCTCGGCGGCGCGCGCCAGCTTCGCTTCTTCGTCGCGCAGCCGATCGATGGGACCGAAGCCGGCAACCGCCTCGAGCCGACGGATGTTGGAGCCGATCGAGCCCTCGGACACGATCTTCATCGGACCGATGTCGCCGAGTGCGCGCACGTGCGTACCGCCGCACAGCTCGAGCGAATGCTCCCCCGCTTCGAGCACGCGCACGATGTCGCCGTATTTGTCACCGAAGAACGCGATTGCGCCGAGCTGCTCGGCGCTCTCTTTGGTGGTCTCGTAATGCCGCACACGCGCATTGTCCAACACCTCGTGATTGGCAAGGTCTTCGATGGCCCGTATCTCGGCGTCGGTCAGGCCTTGGTAATGCGAGAAGTCGAAGCGCAAACGGTCGGGGCTCACATAGGAGCCCTGCTGCTTCACGTGCTCGCCCAACACGTTGCGTAGCGCCCAATGCAAGATGTGCGTGCCGGTGTGGTGGCGGCGAATAGCGTTGCGCCGTTCGACGTCGATCGCCGCGACGACGGTCTGGCCCACTTCGATGCGGCCGTCGACGGGCTCGATGATGTGGCGGGTCAGCGCACCCGCGATGGACTGCGTGTCGATGACGCGCACGCTGCCCGAGGGACCCGTGATCGTGCCGGTGTCACCGACCTGCCCGCCGGATTCGGCGTAGAACGTCGTGCGGTCGAGCACGATCGAAGCGTCGTCGACGTGCAGCACGCGGCTCTCGATCTCGTTGTGATCGCGGCCGACGAACTCGGTCGGGCCGAACGTCGCGAGCACCTCGAGATAGGGCTCGACATCGACCGTGCCCCCTTCGACCTTGCGGGCATCCTTCGCCCGTTTGCGTTGCTGTTGCATCGCACGCGAGAAGCCCTCGTTGTCGACGGTCAGGCTTCGTTCAGCGACGATCTCTTGTGTGACCTCGAGCGGGAACCCGTAGGTGTCGTGGAGGAGGAATGCGACGTCGCCCGACAACACGGTGCCACCGGCGCTCGCCAGCTGATCGAGCTCGACATCGAGGATGCCCGAACCGGTCTTCAATGTCTGGCGGAAGCGTTCTTCCTCGCGTTGCGCGACTTCACGGATGAAATCGTGGTTCTTGGCCAACTCGGGATAGTCCGTGCCCATGATGTCGACGACCGAATCGATCATTTCGGGCAACACCAACTCTTCGATGCCGACGATGTAGGCGTGACGGATCGCGCGACGCATGATGCGCCGCAGTACGTAGCCGCGATCGTTGTTGGAGGGGAACACCCCGTCGTTCACCAAGAACGCGGTGGAGCGCGCGTGGTCCGCGAGGATGCGCATCGATACGTCGGAGCGCGGGTCGGACCCATAGGGCCGGCCGGCGAGACGCGATGCCACCGCGAGCAGTTGCTGGAACTCTTCGGTGTCCCACACCGAATCGACATCCTGCAATACCGACAGGATGCGCTCGAGGCCGGCGCCGGTGTCGATGCTCGGCCGCGGCAAAGCAACCTGTGTACCGTCGGCGCGTTGGTCGAACTGCATGAACACGAGATTCCAGATCTCGATGAAACGCTCTGCCCCGCCGAATGCCGGGCCGCCGTCGGCGCCGTATGCCGGGCCTTTGTCCCAGAAAATCTCGGAGCACGGGCCGCAGGGACCCGTGTCGGCCATGCGCCAGTAGTTGTCCTCGTCGAGCCGCTGGATGCGCTCCGCGGGGACACCCACCACATCGCGCCAGATTTCGGCCGCCTCGTCGTCGGTGAGATGTACGGTCACCCAGAGGCGGTCGGGATCGAGGCCGAGCGTCTGGGTGACGAACTCCCACGCGTAGGGAATGGCCTTTTCTTTGAAGTAGTCGCCGAAGCTGAAGTTGCCCAGCATCTCGAAGAAGGTCAGGTGACGCGACGTGTGACCGATCTCGTCGAGATCGTTGTGTTTGCCGCCGGCCCGCACGCACTTTTGTACCGTGACCGCGCGCGGCCACGGCGCGACCTCGTCACCGAGGAAATAGGGCTTGAACGGCACCATGCCCGCCACGGTGAACAGCAACGTCGGGTCGTGCGGGATCAGACTCGCCGAAGCCTCGTGATGATGCTCTCGACCGACGAAGAAGTCGACGAAGGCGCGGCGCAACTCGTTCGCGTTCACGACCGCAGATTGTAGGGCCCCCGTCGGGACTACCGATTGCCTATTCGGCTACCGCTCGCCTATTCCGCCCCGGCTGCGTATATCGATGGTGTCGATCTCACTCGGCAGCGCGAATTCGTCGTCGAGCTCTTGGCGGCGCACCCGCATCGCCCGCAGGCCTTCGTCGGCCGCCGCCCGGATCTCGGTGGTGACCCGCTTCGCCCGATCGACGACATCGGTGCCCTTGGCGCTCACGGCGCTGCGCACCTCGGACGGGGCATATCGGTTGACCGTGCGCCGAACCCGGCGCTTGACCATGACCGTGGAAGCGACTCCCGCGCCGTATCCGACGACGGTCCAGAACGCTCTTTTCGGCATGACCCGAGGCTAGTCACATTGGCGGCGATAATCCCCCGCCGGCCATCGGCTATCTCCGGCTATCTCCGGCTATCTCGGCGGCGACCGCGCCGGCGCGACCCGCTCGCCCGGTTCTTGGGCTCGCGGCGCGCGCCATCTCCGGGCTTCGCCTCGATGGCTCTGGCGTCGATGGTGCGGCCCGACCCGACCGCGGGGCGCCCGCCCCGCAGCCGCCGCGTGGCGCGACCGGCTCCGGACATGAACGCCATCGTCTTCACCAGCGGCGGGCGCAGCGCGCGATAGGTGAGACGCGACGCGGCGTCGACGGTGGTAGCGATGGTCTCCGCCTTGCCGAGCACCGCCTCGACCCGATCGAGGTCGTCGCCCGCTTGGCGAACGGTGGCGCGCAGATCGCTCACGAGCGGCACTGCTTCGACCCGCAAGCTCTCGGCGAGCGCATCGATATCGCGCAGCGCGCGCACCATGCGCCGGGCGATGACCGCGAACAGAGCCGCCGCGGCGAGGCACAAGACGATCGCCACGATCGCCGCCACATCAATCGCGTCCATCGCTGATCCCCTCGCCGCTGTTGCGTGGTGGCCGAACGCCGAGTCGTTCCGCGATCACTGATTCGTCGCCGTGGTCGGATGGCTCGTAATACACGTCGTCGGCCACTTCGGCGGGACGATAGTTCTGCTCGACCCGTCCTGTCGGATCGTCATGCGGATACACATAACCCTTGCCGTGCCCGAGTGACGCCGCCCCCTTGTAGTGCGCATCACGCAGATGTCCCGGCACCAAGCCTGCGCCGCGGGTTCGCTTGGCCGCCTCTTGCGCCCGCGACAACGCGAGGTACGAGCGATTCGATTTGGGCGCCGTCGCGAGGTGCACCACCGCGTGGGCCAGGTTGAGCTGCGCTTCGGGCAGGCCGACGAACTCGATGGCGTGCGCGGCCGCGTTGGCGATCAGCAAGCTCGTCGAATCGGCCATGCCGATGTCCTCTGACGCGAGGATCACCAGACGACGAGCGATGAAACGCGCGTCTTCGCCCGCCTCCAACATGCGCGCCAACCAATAGAGCCCCGCGTCGACGTCGGAGCCGCGGATGCTCTTGATGAACGCGCTGATCACGTCGTAGTGCTCGTCTTCGCCATAGCGCAACGACTTGGCCCCCGCGGCGGCTTCGGCATCGACCAACTCGACGACGGGCATGTCGGTCGACTCGCGCGATGACGCCAGCACGATGGCGACCTCGAGTGTCGTGAGCGCGTGGCGCCCGTCGCCGTTGGCCACGGTGATCAAGTGGGCCATGGCCTCATCGGTGACCGTCGCGTGCTCGAGCGAAAGGCCCCGGCGCAACAGTTCGGCGATGGCATCGTCGCCGAGCGGCTCGAGCCGAAAGAGCGTCGATCGCGAGAGCAATGGCGGGTTGACCTCGAAGAACGGATTTTCCGTCGTCGCGCCGATGAGCACCAACACGCCCGACTCGACTGCGGGCAAGAGTGCGTCTTGTTGTGCCTTGTTGAAGCGATGTACTTCGTCGAGAAAGAGGATCGTTCCCTGACCATGCTGGCCGAGCCGATCTTGCGCCGCGGCAACCGTTTCACGGATGTCCTTCACCGTCGCGGTCACCGCCGACAGCGAAACGAACGCCTTTGCCGTCGCTCGCGCGATGACATTGGCGAGAGTCGTCTTGCCGGTGCCCGCCGGGCCCCACACGATCGCCGACGACAAACGATCGCGTTCGATCAGTATCCGCAGCGGTTTGCCCGGCCCCAGCAGATGGTCCTGCCCGACGATCTCGGCGAGGGTCGAGGGCCGCATGCGCGCCGCCAGCGGCGCGCGGCGACTCAACTCGTCGCGCGCGGCCGAAGCGAAGAGATCGTCGGCCACTGGAGCTCGCCGGTCAACCTACGAGCAGATGCCGGGTCGCCTCGGCGATCGCGTGCGCGTAGACCGTCGGACCTTGCGCGGCACGCGCGGCGTTGAACGGCTCGGGCGCGATGATCGGCCGTGCGCCGATCTCGCCGAACACTTGCGCCAGTTCGTCCCAATCGGTGGCACCTTCGCCCGGCAGCAGGCGGCGCGTCATCGTCTCTTCGAGCATCGGCCCGTCGGCCACCGCCGGCGCGTCGCACATCTGGAACAGGTGCACTCGGTCGCCGGGAATCGTGCGCAGCACGTCTGGTTGCGGGCCGCCCGGTTGGCGCAACCAGTGCCAGTTGTCGAACACCAACCCGACGTTGTCGCGATCGACGGACTCGATCAGTTGCCACGCGGAGGTCAACGTCGGCAGAACCGTCCACGGCAGCCATTCGATCGACAACGAGAGACCGGCGTCGCCCGCTCGATCGGCGAAGGCGGCCAGACCTGCGCGCGCCGCGGCGACGTCGAGTTCGCCTTCGTTCATCGTCACCGCGAGCAAATGCGTGGCGCCGACCAGGTGCGCGAGGGTGAAGAGCGCCTCGGCTTCTTCGGTGAGTTCCTTGCTCACGCCGTTGGCCCACGCCACGCCGGCTTCGACGACGGCAACCGACATCTCGGCCTCGGCCAGCCACTGCAGCAGGTCGCCGTCGCGCAGACCGCCGGCCTTGGCCAGCTCGTAGTGCATGCGCCACAGCGACGAGGTGTGGAAGCCCGCGAGGCCCGAAGCGGTGATGATCGACTGAAGGTCGTCGGGCGAGCACGAGAACGCATCGGCGCGCAGCGTCGCGGTGCAGATGCCCAGGTCGGGCAAGTCGTCAGGGAGGGGGGTGCCGTGCGCCGCCATCGTGGCCATGAAGGACGTCATCGCCGCGAACCTACTTCCCCGCCCGTTCTCGTGTTATTCGATATGCCTATACACGTATCGAATACCACAAGAACCTGGAGATCGGGTGAGGAATGACTTCATCGCGCCGGGCGGGATGCCGATGGGATTGCCATGGTCGTCCTTGCGATCCTGTTCTGGTGCTGGTTTCTGACGTCGGTGGTCATCCTCGTTCGCCGCTCGATCCGCCGCCGCAAAGAGAAGCGACTTCGCCGCGACGCGACTCTCGTCGCGCTGCACGATGGCGCGACCGCCGAGACAGCGGTGCTCGACGGCGCGAAAGATGCCGGGCCCGAGTTCGAGGGCGACGCCGACGTGGCCCACGGAATCGAACCCGCACCGGTCGCCGTGACGCCTCCCGCAGCGGCCCCGACGCCGCCCGCGCCCACACGCGCGCCTGCGGCCGCCTCGGCGCCGACGCCAACACCGGTCGCGGCCGTCGCGGCTGCGGCGCCCTCGACCGTGGCGACGATCGCCCGGGCCGCTGCTGCTCCGGTCACCGTCGCGCAGGTGATCGCCGGGATCGAGATGCCGTGCGGTTTGGTGCCGCTCACGTTGAGCGATCACGACATGCGCTATGACCGCGGCCAGCGGGCGCACTTCGTCACGACCCTCGTACCGGCGGCAGTCGTGGTCACCACCCTTTCCGAAGAACTCGAACGCATCGGCCTCAAGGTCATGCCGATCGGCGACACTGCGGCGCTCGCGCAACGGGGGCGCCTCGCCATCGAGTTCCGCATCAGCACCGTCGGCGCGCTGGTCGATGGGGTCGCCAGCATGGAATTCCGCAGCGCGCCGCCGAACAGCGTCGTGGTCGAATTCGACGTCGTACCGGCGGCGTAGAGAAGCGCTTCGCGCCGCTAGCCGCGCGGGATGGTGCGCAAACCGAGCTCGGCCATCTGCTTGGGGTCGACCGGCGTTGGTGAATTGGTCATCGGATCACTACCCGACTGCGTCTTGGGGAACGCGATCACCTCGCGGATGTTCTCTTCGCCGGCGAGGATCGCGACGAGGCGATCGATACCGAACGCGAAACCACCATGGGGCGGCGCGCCATATCGGAACGGCGTGAGGAAGAAGCCGAAGCGTTTCATCGCTTCGTCGGGGCCGATGCCCAACAGGTTGAAGATGCGCTGCTGCAACTCGGGTTCGTGGATGCGGATGGAACCCGACCCCAGCTCCCAGCCGTTGAGCACCAAGTCGTAGGCGCGCGAACGTACCGACATGGGATCGGACTCGAGGCGATCGATGTCGTCGGGATGCGGCCGGGTGAACGGATGGTGCGCCGGTTTGGGCGTGCCCGTCACTGCATCGACACCGACGAACATCGGGAAGTCGACGATCCACACGTAGCGGTACGGACCCTGATGTACCGGTGGCCGCCCGAGGTCGTTGCGCAGAGTGCCGAGCACTTCGCATGTCATCGCCCAGTCGTCGGCGACGAGATACAACACGTCTCCGGTCTCGGCTTCGGTCGCCGCGACAATGGCGGCCTTTTCGTCGTCGGAGAGGAACTTGGCGATCGGCGAATCGAGCACACGGTCTTCGCCGACGCGCATCCACACCAGGCCTTTGGCGCCGATCTTCTTCGCGCGATCGGTCAGCGCGTCGAGTTGGTTGCGCGATGTAGTCGCCGATGCCCCGGCGTGGCGGATCGCCTTGATGGCAGCCGCGCCCGCGAACGCCTTGAACGATGTCGCGGCGAAGATCGGCGTGAGCTCGACGAGCTCCATGCCGAAGCGCAGATCGGGCTTGTCGACGCCGAAGCGATCCATCGCGTCGTGCCATGTCATGCGAGGGATGACATCAGGGCGCTCGCCGACGGTCACTTGCGCCGCGTCGAGTACCGCCTCACTGATCGCTTCGAGCACGTCGTCCTGGTCGACGAAGCTCATCTCGGCATCGAGCTGCATGAACTCGTACTGCCGGTCGGCGCGCAGGTCTTCGTCGCGCAGACAGCGGGCGATCTGGAAGTAACGATCGAAGCCACCGACCATCAGCAACTGCTTGAAGAGCTGCGGTGACTGTGGCAACGCGTAGAACGAACCAGGTTCCTTGCGCGACGGCACCAAGAACTCGCGCGCGCCTTCGGGCGTCGAGGGCATGAGCATGGGCGTCTCGACTTCGACGAAACCTTGCCGCTCCATGGCGGAACGGATCGCGCTGTTGACCGCGGCGCGAATCCTCAAGTTGCGCTGCATACGGTCGCGCCGCAAATCGAGGTAGCGGTAACGCAAGCGAACGTTTTCGTCGACGTGGTCGGTGCGCTCGTCGATCGTGAACGGTGGCGTCTCGGCGGCCGAAAGCACTTCGACCGCGCAGTCGTGAATTTCGATGTCGCCGGTCGCCAACTTGTCGTTGACGTTTTCGGCGGGGCGCATCGCGACGGTGCCGCTGATGCGCACGACATACTCGCCGCGGAGCTCACGGGCGCCGTCGACGACGCACTGCACGATGCCCGTGTGGTCACGCACGTCGACGAACGCCAGATGCTCGCTGTGCTCACGCCGGCGATAGACCCAGCCACACACGGTGACGGTGCGGCCGGCGTCGGCGGCGCGCAGTTCGCCGCACATGTCGGTGCGCTGCGACGTGCTGCGCGAGAGGTTGATACGAGAGCTCTTCACAGTGTCCTCTTCAGTTCTTCGATGACTTCGGCACGCGGGATCTGGCGTTGTGCAGCAGTCTCACCTTCACGGCGACGCAAGGGGCGCACCGTGACCACCCCGGCCTCGGCTTCGTCGCCGCCGACGATCAATGCGACCGCGGCGCCGGAACGATCGGCCACTTTCATCTGTGCCTTCATCGATCGGTTCTCGTAGGCGCGATCGGCACGGATGCCGGCGCGCCAGAGCTCGTCGGTGAGCGCGGAGGCGTGGCGCCCGCCGGTCGTGTCGACGACGAACACGTCGACGCCGGCCGCCGGCGCGGGGAATGCACCTTCGGCGTCACAGGCGAGCAGTGTGCGATCGACGCCGAGCGCGAACCCGATGCCGGCAGTCGGCGGGCCACCCATTTCTTCGACGAGCCCGTCGTAGCGGCCGCCACCACCGACCGCGTTTTGCGCGGCGTCGAGCGCGTCGGCCGCGAACTCGAAGGTGGTCTTGCGGTAGTAGTCGAGGCCCCGCACCAGATGCTCGTTGACCTCGAAGGGGATGGACAGCGCTCGCAATCCTTCTTGCACGGTCTCGAAGTCGGCGGCGGCGTCGGACGAAAGGAAGTCGCGCAGCCGTGGCGCACCGGCGACGATCTGGCGATCACCTTCGCGCTTGGAATCGAGCACGCGCAACGGGTTGCGCGTGAGCGTCTCGCGTGACTCGTGTGACAGCGCGTCGAGATGCCGGCCGAAATAGTCACGCAGCGCGTCGCTGTAGCGGCCGCGGTCGCCGGCGGCTCCGAGCGAGTTGAGCACGAGGCGTACCTGGCTCAATCCGAGCCGTTGGTAGAAGCGCCACGCGAGCGCGATGACTTCGACGTCGAGGTACGGATCGTCGACCCCGAGCACCTCGATGCCCACTTGGTCGAATTGCCGGTACCGACCTTTTTGCACGTTCTCGGCCCGAAAGTTGGAGCCGGCGTACCAGACCTTCCACGGCACGTTCGGGCGATTCTCCACGAACATGCGCACGACCGACGCCGTCTGCTCGGGTCGCAACGCAAGTCGGCGCCCGGCCCGGTCGGTGAGCTCGTACATCTCTTTGGCCACCACGTCGGTCGCCTCGCCGAGACGGTGAAAGACCTCGACGTGCTCGAACATCGGGGGCACGACGAGGCCGTAGCCAGCGGTTTCGACGACGTCGGCGAATACGCCCACGAGCCCGCGCCACCGCTGCGACTCGGGCGGCAGGATGTCGCGCGTGCCCTTGGGCCGCGAGTAGTCGACGATCGGTTCAGCCACGGCCAGCCAGGATACGGGTCGCCACCGCGCGAACCCCGCTCTTTTCTCCGCGACGCTTCAGGCGCCGCCGAGGAACCGCGCCGCGAACTTCTCGATGCGGGCGCGACCGGCACCGGGCCAGCCGCAGATGAGCGAGTCGAAGCCGGCGGCCTGCCACCGGTCGACGAGCCGAGCGACTTTGTCGTCGTCATCGTCGAGCGACAACGACGCCGCCCGCCGGATGGTCGAGGGATCACGACCGGCCGCCTCGGCCATACGGTCGAGCCGCCCCGATTTGGGAGCGAGGTCGTCCGGACCGCCGAAGCAGTGCCACACGTCCGCGTAACGTGCCGCAATCGGCATCATGCGCTGCTCGCCGGACGCGCCGATCCATATCGGCGGGT
>JBDTLT010000043.1:0-31263 GCA_039934635.1 Acidimicrobiales bacterium | reverse complement strand
TCTCCCAGATGTTGATCACCTGCGGCCACCGACCGGTGATGCCCATCGTGTACCACGTACCGAGAAGTTCGAAGTCGACTTTCTCGTGGCCCGCCTGTGCTTTGGCGTGTTCCATGTAGGCCCACTGGCCTTGACCGATGATGTCGATGAACTCGTGCAGAAACAACTCGCGCGCTGGCATTCGCCGCCCCCTTGTGATCTCGCGGAGGCTAGTGCCCGAGCGGCACCCGGCAGAGCGGAAAGTGAGTCACATCGATGGCGCGGGACTAGCGTGCCGCGATCGGGCGAAGGGGAGAAACAGTGCTTCTCGAGGGAAAGGTCGCCATCGTCACCGGCGCGGCACGCGGCACCGGAGCGATGACTGCACGTCGATTCGTGGACAACGGCGCGCGGGTGGTGATCGCCGATCTACTCGAAGACGAAGGACGAGCGGTTGCCGCCGAGCTCGGAGAGCACGCGATGTTCCACCGACTCGACATCACCGACGAAGCGTCGTGGCAGACACTGGTGACGGCCGTGCTGGCGCGTCATGGTCGCGTCGACATCCTCGTGAACAACGCCGCGGTGTTGCACATCGGCTCGATCGAACACACATCGCTCGCCGACTTTCGCCGCTTGCTCGACATCAACACAGTCGGTGCGTTCGCCGGTATCCGCGCGGTCATCGGTCCGATGAAGCAGGCGGGTGGAGGATCCATCGTCAATGTCGCATCGGTCGATGCGCTCGTCGCGTTGAACGGCCTGTCCGCGTATACCGCCAGCAAGTGGGGGCTGCGCGGGCTGACCAAGTCGGCAGCACTCGAGCTCGGTCGCGACGGCATTCGCGTCAACGCCGTCTGTCCTGCCGGCGGCAACGCGCAGATGTTCGCGCCGTGGGCCGAGCAGCTCGGTGCCATGGGCGACGAGACCGCGGCCTACCACGCCGACCGGGCCATCCCGCGGGGCGCCCAGCTCGATGAGATCGCGGACGTGATCGTGTTTCTCGCCGGCGACCAGAGCCGCTTCGTGACCGGTGCCGATATCCCTGTCGACGGCGGGCAGGTGGCCGGGCACTTCATCGCCGGGTTCAATCGGGTGTGAGCAAGTCGGCCGTTGTTGTTATTGGTGTCACATCAACCTGACGGTCCGTCAGGTTGAGAATGGGTATTCGCTACGATCACAGAGCCGACGAAGGGGGCACCCCATGACCATCACCGCCGCGAAGCCAGGCGAGCAGTCCGCGACACCGATAGTCCCTCCGATCATCAGCGTCGACGACCACGTCGTCGAACCCGCGCACACGTGGGAGCGCTGGCTGCCGGCCAAGTACCGCGAGAAGGGCCCGCACATCGAGCGTCACCGCATCGGCGGCCTCGTCTACAAAGGTGGCCTCAACTACGAGTACGACATCGACCCGGCCGACGGCAGTGGCGACCTCTGCGACATCTGGGTCTATGAGGGTGGCTTGTATCCCCACAAGCGCCACGTTGCGGCGGTTGGTTTCGCCCGCGACGACATGACGCTGACCCCGATCACCTACGACGAGATGCGTCAAGGGTGCTGGGACCCGAAGTACCGCCTCGAGGACATGACGCTCGACCATGTCGACAAGTCGTTGGCGTTCCCGACCTTTCCCCGCTTCTGTGGTCAGACCTTCTACGAAGCCAAAGACCGCGAGACCGCGCTCGAGTGCGTCTACGCGTACAACAACTGGATGATCGAAGAATGGTGCGGCGACAGCGGTGGCCGTTTGTTGCCGCTGCAGATCGTTCCCCTGTGGGATGCCGAGCTGGCCGCGGCCGAGGTGCGGCGCAACTCCGCGCGCGGGTGCCACGCCGTGTGTTTCAGCGAGATTCCTACGCATCTCGGGCTGCCAAGCATTCACAGCGGTGCGTGGGATCCGTTCTTCGCCGCTTGTGACGAGACGCAGACGACCGTGTGCATGCACATCGGTTCGTCGTCCAAGATGCCGGCCGCGTCGCCCGATGCGCCTGCCGCCGTCAACGCCACGCTGTCGTTCAACAACTCGTTCGCATCGTTGACCGACTTCTTGTTCTCGGGTGTCTTCATCAAGTTCGCCAATCTCAAGGTGGCGTACAGCGAAGGTCAGATCGGCTGGGTGCCGTACCTGCTGGAGCGGGCCGACGATGTGTGGATGCAGCACCGCGCGTGGGGCGGCGTTAAGGACAAGATCCCGAACCCACCGTCGACCTACTACTACGACCACGTGTATTGCTGCTTCTTCCGTGATCGTCACGGGTTGATCTCGCTCGATGTGGTCGGTGAAGACAACATCACCTTCGAGACCGACTACCCGCACACCGACTCGTCGTGGCCCGACACCAAGGAGATCGCCGAGGCGATGTTCGCCGGGCTCACCGAAGAGCAGATCTACAAAGCGGTGCGGGGCAACGCCATCCGCATGCTGGGTCTCCAACCCGACAAGCGCTGAGCGCGCCTCTCGCCATCACCGCGAGTTGATCGCGCGCCACACCGATTCGGGGTCACACGGCATCGGCAGTGCCGTGACCCCCAACGGCCGCAGCGCGTCGAGCACTGCGCCGTGTACTGCTGCGGGCGCCGCGACCATACCGACCTCACCGACGCCTTTGGCCCCGAGCGGGTTGCGGCTCGATCGCTGCGGGCAGAACTCGACATCGACCGCGGGGAGATCCGCGGCGGACGGCATCAGGTACTCCGCGAGGTTGGCGGTGCGGGGGTTGCCGTCGCCGTCATAGCTGGCCCGTTCGAACAGCGCTTGCGCGATGCCTTGCACGCTGGCGCCGGCGATCTGCCCGTGCGCGGCGTGCGGGTCGAGCACGGTGCCACAGTCGGTGACGGTGTGGAGTTGCAGCAGGCGTACGTGTCCTGATTCGGTGTCGACTTCGACAACGGCGATGTTCACCGCCGCGGGATAGGTCGCCGCACTTTGTTCGAATCGGCAACACGCGGCGAGGTCGTCGGCAGGCATCGCCCGGGCCAGATCCGCGTAGGACAGGCGGCTGCGGGGAACGCCGCGGACGAAGGCGTGCCCGTCTTCGAGCACCACGTCGTCGGCCGCCGCTTCGAGCATGTCCGCGGCTCGTTCGATCAGTCGTTGGCGCATCACGAGCGCGGACTCGCGAGCGGCGTGGCCGCTGATCTGAATGGTGCGCGAACCCGAGCTGCCGCCGCCGTGGCCCAGCACCGTGTCGCCTTCGATCAACCGCACACGGTCGAGCGGCAAGCTGAGTTCGTCGCCGACGATGCGAGCGATCGCGCCGTCGTGATGCTGGCCCGCAGAAGAACTGCTGAGCTCGACCAGCGCGTCACCGTCCGCCGTGAGTCGCACGTTGGCCTCGTCGGTACGGTCGAACCACGCGGACGAGTCGAAGACCGATGCCACGCCGATGCCCAGCGCGTTCGGGTTCCCCGCGGCGCGGCGGCGTCGTTGTTCGTCGCGCCAGCGCTGGTAATCGCTCGTCGTGCGGGCGCGTTCGGTCAGCTCGGCAAAGTCGGCTTCGTCGTAGTGCGCGCCGGTGACCGACTTCCTCGGCAGCTCGTCGATCACCATGAAGTTGCGCGAGCGCACCGTGAGCGGATCGAGGTCGAGCGCGTGCGCGACGCGGTCCATCACCTGTTCGAGCACCATCGATGCTTCGGCGCGGCCAGGCCCACGATAGGCACCGGTAGGCGGCAAGTTGGTCACGACGGTTCGCGCGCGAAACGTGACGCGGCCGATGCGGTAGGGACCAGTCGACATCATCATCGACTTGCCCGGTTCCACTGCGCCGGTGGATGGATAAGCGCCGCAATCGCACAAGTCGTCGACGCGTAAGTGGACGACGTGTCCGTCGCTCGTGACGTCGGCTTCGTAGTCGATGTGTACGCCACGGCCCTGCATCGACTGGAGATTGTCCGTGCGCGGTTCGATGTAACGCACCGGCCGTTGCAGCAGCCGCGCTGCCGCGGCGGTCGCGATGTGCTCTCTGATGCCGCCGAGCGACTTACCGCCGAAGCCGCCGCCGACTGCCGGCACCTGCGCCCGCACCTGCTCGAGCGTCAGCCCGAAGCTGCGGGCCATTTGTATGCGGGTGCCGTGTGGCCATTGGGTCGACAAGTAGACGTGCAGGCCGCCGGTGTCCGTCGGTGCCACGACGATTGCGTGGCCTTCCATCGGCGCGGTCGACAGCCGTGGCAGCTCGATCGCGCCCCGCACCGTCAACGTCGGTGCGAGTGGCTGGGCGAACGCGTCGTCGGTCTCATCGAGGTCCCACGCCAACGCGAGATTTGTGCCGTGGTCGGGGAACAACAAGGGCGCGTCGTCGCGCACGGCGGCGGCGGCAGTGATGACGGCCGGCAGCGGCTGGTACATGACATCGACCAGCTCGGCGGCATCGAGCGCGGCGGCGCGCGACGTCGCGACCACCACCGCCACCGGGTCGCCGACGAAGCGGGCGGTGTCGGCGGTAAGCGCGCGCGGCGCGAGCAGCTCCGGGATGATGTGGATCTCGTGCAGGCGCAGGTCGGGCATATCGCGCGCCGTGAGGACCGCCAGCACGCCGGGAGCACGCGCCGCCGCGTCGATGTCGATGGCGATGATCCGCGCGTGCGCGTGCGGCGAGCGCACGAAGACGAGCTCGACGACGTCGGCAATGGGTAGGTCCGCCGTGAAACGCGCCCGGCCGCGCACCAGCGCATCGGTGATGTCGTTCGGCAGATCACCGGCCACCGCAAGGCTATTGACCACCCCCACCCCCGTTCTGGTGGTGTTCTATACGTGTATACACGTATAGAACACCACCAGAAGGGAAGTGTGGTGAGTATCGAGAAGCCGGAACGCCTCGACGGCAGCCGTTTGCGCGACGAACAGAACATCTGGCTCGCCACCACCCGGCCCGATGGGCGGCCGCATCTCACGCCGATCTGGTTCGTGTTCGCCGATGACCGGTTCTACGTCTGCACGTCGAGCAAGGCCGTCAAGGTGCGCAACGTGCGGGCGAACCCCAAAGCGTCGGTGTCACTCGAGAGCGGCAACCAACCCGTCATCGTCGAAGGCGACGCGCGGGTGCTGAGCCGGCCGTATCCGCCCAGCGTTGCCGCCGAGTTCGTGCGCAAGTTCGACTGGGATCTCGACAGCGAACCGGAATACGACGCGCTGATCGAGGTCACTCCGACCAAATGGTTGAGGTGGTGACCGAATAGTTGTTCAGCCGATGAAGACCGTGTCGTATTCGTCGCGCCACCACTCGGCGGCTCGGCGCTCGGCGATCGGGTCGCTCTCGATGGTGGGATCTTGTCCGAGGTCCTGCGGTGTCGGGCCGATGCGATCGGCGATGGGTCGCAGCACGTCGAGATCGAATCCGTAGCAGCGAGCAGCGGTCTCGCCGAGCATCAAGCGCGCATCGGCCACGGGCACCACACGGAAATCGTCCCGCAGCCGCGCGATCGTGTTGGGCCAGGTGCCTTCGGGGTGCGGATAGTCGGTGCCCCACATGATGGTGTCGCAGCCGATGACGTGGCGCCGCCGGATCTCCTCTTTCGACATCGTCGACGCACCGATGAAGATGTTGGTGCCGAAGTATTCGGACGGCAGCTTCGAGATCTTGCCCTTCATCATCGACACGATCTTCTTGGTCGTGTGCCCACCACCGAAGTATTGATCCCACTTCCACTTCATGTCGGCGGCCCAATATGCCGCGCCTTCGGTGACGACGAACTTCAAGTCGGGATGGCGCTCGAACGCGCCGGAGAACAACAAGTGCCACAGCGGGCGGGCGCACCACCACACGACCTCGGCGAGGTAGATGCCGACCTCGTCGTTGAATTCGTCGCGGGGCGCTTCGCCCGAATGCGTGTGGACCGGTAGCTGCGCCGCGGCACACGCCGCCCAGACCGGGTCGTACGCAGGGTTGTTGTACGGCGTGCGGTTGTGCCACATCGTCGGGATCATGATGCCGCGTATGCCCGGCTTGCCCGCGAGATACTCGACCTCGGCGACGGCCCGCTCGATGTCGTGCGTTATCGGGACCAACGCGATGCCGGCGCGCCGTTCGGGGCTCGACGAGCACAGTTCGATGAGGAACTGATTGTGGGCGCGGGCTCCGGCGAACGCGAGGTCGGGATCTTCGATCGCGCCCGCCGACAAGCCGGCGCCGAACGGCGGTGACTCCATACCGGTGATCGCGTCACTGTCGGCGAAGATGACCTCCGCGGCGACGCCGTCGGAATCGAGTTCCTTGTCGCGACGCTCCGCGTCGTACGCGCCCTTCAGACCTTCTTCGTTCTGCGTCTCCCAGTTCATGATGTAGTCGTAGTTGAGCCGCAACTGGTCGGCGCGCCGCGCCTCGCGTTCAGCCAGGAACTCGTCGAACTGCGGGTAGTACTTGGACTCGAGATACGGGCGGTAGTCCTCGCACTTGAGACCGGCGTGGCCATCGGCCGACACGATGATGTAGCGATCCATCGATACCCCCTGCTTGCGACTGCCCCGTGACGAAGGGTACTCGACGCTGGTCACGGCGACCCTCGAGGTGCGCTGGGGCGCGCTGCGGCACGATGCGTAAGGTAGGGGCAGCAAACTCGGGAGGGGTCCGATGCTCGACCATTTGATCAAGGGAGCCACGATCGTCGACGGCTCGGGTGAGCCCGGCTTGGTCGGCGATGTCGGCGTGCGCGACGGTCGCATCGTGGCGGTGGGCAAGGTCACCGAGACCGCCCGTCACACGATCGATGCCGACGGACTCGTCGTGTGTCCCGGCTTCGTCGATCCGCACACGCACTACGACGCGCAACTCTTCTGGGACCCGTACGCGACACCGTCGAACGTCCACGGCGTCACATCGGTCATCGGCGGCAACTGTTCGTTTGCGCTCGCGCCGTTGCACGACGTCGACGCCGACTACACGCGGCGCCTTATGGCCAAGGTCGAAGGCATGCCATTGGAGGCCCTCGAACAAGGCGTGCCGTGGACATGGGAGAGCTTCGGCGAATACCTCGACGCGCTCGAAGGCCGTGTCGCGCTCAACGCCGGGTTCATCGCCGGTCACTCCGCGCTGCGGCGCTATGTACTCGGGCGAAAGGCCAACCTCACCGCAGCGGACGGCGCGACGTTGCCCGCACTCAAGGCGGCGCTCGCCGATGCGTTGCGCCAGGGTGCTCTCGGATTCTCGACCGACATCTCGACTGTCCATTCCGACGGCGACGGAGCGCCAGTACCGGCCAAAGGCGCAGACGCGGCCGAGATCCTCTCGCTCTGCGAGGTCGTGGGTCAGCACCCGGGAACGACACTTGCCGGCATCTTCGATGGCGGCAGCGACGGCTTCAGTGAGAAGGAGCTCGAGCTGTTGTCGGGCATGTCCGCAACCGCCAATCGTGTGCTCAACTGGAATCTGCTGGTCGTCGACGCGAATGCCGAGGGCCGCCTCGACCGTCAGATGGCGCTTTCTCGACGCGCTCGCATCGTTGGCGGTCGCGTCGTGGCGTTGATGATGCCCACGATCGTGCCCATGAACATGAGCTTCGGTAACTACTGCGCGCTGTGGCTCATGCCCGGATGGGGGCCGATCATGAAGCTGCCCGTAGGCGAACGTATGCATGCGCTCGGCAGTGAGGCGAATCGGCGGATGATGGTGGCCCGCGCCAACAGCGACGAGGCCGGTATGTTCCGTCGCTTGGCCGACTTCGGCGGTTATGTCATCGGCGACACGTTCAGTGAGGCCAACCGGGGGCTGAGCGGGCGAGTCGTACGCGACATCGCGCGCGAGCGGAACGCCGATCCGTTCGACACGCTCATCGACATCGTCACCGAGGACAAATTGCAAACGATCCTGTGGCCGTCGGCGCCCGACGACGACGCCCCTCACTGGGCGTTGCGCCAGTCATTGTGGGACGACCCCGATGTGTTGCTCGGCGGATCCGATGCGGGCGCCCACCTCGACCGCATGTGCGGAGGCTCGTATCCGACACAGTTCCTCGCCGACATGATCCGCGGCCGTCGATCGATGTCGCTCGAACACGCGGTGCACCTGCTCACCGAGAAGCCGGCGCGGATGTTCGGCCTGCGTGACCGGGGCACGATCTCGGTGGGCGCATTCGGCGATCTGGTCGTGTTCGACCCCGACTCCATCGACGCGGCTCCTGCCCGACTCGTGCGCGACCTGCCCGGCGGCTCGGCTCGCATGACTGCGGACGCCCGGGGAATCGCGCACATATTCGTCAACGGAGTCGAGACGGTGACCGACGGAGCCGTGACCGGCGCACTGCCCGGCACCGTGTTGCGGTCGGGCCGAGACACGGTCACGGTGGCTGCCCGTTCATGACGAGACGGCCCGCCCGACGCCGTATCACGTTGCCGTTGTGCGGGTCGGTGCTACTCGTTGTCGCGCTTGTGCTCGGCGCGTGTAGCGACGACGCCGGGACGCCTGCCGCGGTGAGCGTGGGCGGCGGTGGTGATCCGCAGACGATCGATGCGCGACTGATCGACGCATCCGAACGCGGTGATGTGAGCGAAGTGCAGAAATTGCTGGCAGTCGGTTCGAGCGTTCGCTACACCGATGACCGCGGGCACACGGCGTTGATCGCGGCGGCATATGCAAACCAGGTCGATGTGGCCAAGGTGCTCATCAAAGGGGGCGCCGATGTCAACGTGCAAGACGCGTCACAACAGAGCGCGTATCTCATCGCGACCTCTGAGGGGTTCGTCGAACTCCTCACGTTGACGCTGGCGAACGGCGCCGACGTCAAGAGCCTCGACAGCTTCAACGGCACCGGCCTCATCCGTGCCGCGCACCGTGGCCACGGCGACATCGTGCGCCTGTTGCTGCGTACCAACATCGACGTCAACCACGTCAATCGTCTCGGATGGACTGCGCTGCTCGAGTCGATCCTCCTCGGCGACGGCGGCGCGAGGTATATCGATGTCGTGACGCAACTCGTCGCGGCCAAGGCCGACGTCAACCTCGCCGACAGCACGGGCGTCACTGCGTTGCAGCACGCGCGCCGGCTGAATCAGACCGAGATCGCCACCATTCTCGAACGATCCAACGGGCGTTAGTCGCCGTTCGCCATCCACGAAGCCAAGCGCTCGGCCATCATGATGACGGTGAGGTTGGTGTTCGACCGCACGCTTGTGGGCATGATCGATGCGTCGACCACCCGCAAGCCATCGATGCCGTGCACGCGTCCGTGCGCATCGACGACCGCACGGTCATCGTCGGGGAGCCCCATCGGTGCAGTCCCTGCCGGATGAAATGTCGTGGTGATCTGTTCACGGATGAGCGATTCGAGCGCGCGGTCGTCGTCGAGTGTCGCGTCATCGACGAGAAGACATTGCACCATCGACGCCAGCGGCTCGGTACGACACAGATCGCGGCCGATGCGCCATGCCTCGATCAGCCGAGCCGTGTCCCGAGGGTTATCGAGGTAGTTGAGCTCGATGCGCGGCGCAACGAAGGGATCGGTGGATTCGATCGACAATCGACCCGTGCTGTGGGGGCGCATCAACACCGCGCCCACCATGAACATCGCCACGGGGTCGGGCATGAAACCGCGCATCTGCTCAGGGTCGAACATCGTGGCGAGGCACAGCTGCATGTCGTTGTCCTCGGGGGAGCGGCCGCTGCGGTAGCGCACGCCGATCTCGGTCACGATGGTCAGATCGTGCGCGATGCCGCCGACCGGCAGGCCTGGCAGACCGACCGACGGATGGTCGAGCAGCACCATGCCGACGGGCAGATCGGCGCGACACGCAATCTGCAATTCTTCGAGACGCGCCCGAGGACCGATGCCCGAGCGCATGAGGATGGCGGGCGACGCGATCGCTCCCGCGGCGAGGGTGATGCGCCTTCCCTCGACGCGCCGGCGTTGGTTGTGTCGGATCACCTCTACCGCAACCGCTCGGCCATCCTCGATGTCGATGAAGTCGACGTGTGCATCCGAGAGAATCGTGAGGTTCGAGCGGTCACGCGCAGAGGCGAGGTACGTGAGCGCGGTCGACATGCGCACGCCGTTGCGTTTGTTGCGGGGGAATACGCCCACCCCACTCGCGCCCGGGCTGTTCATGTCGGCGCACTCGACGAAGCCGTGCGCGAGGCATGCCTCTCGAAACGCGGCGTGGAACGGCTGCCATGCACTCGGCGCAACTCGATCGATGGGCAGGTGGCCGCCGGTGCGGTGCTCGCGCGCGTCGAGTACGACCCCTTCGGGATCGTCTTCGACGAGTCGGTAGAACGGCACCACGTCGTCCCATGTCCACTCGGTGAGACCTCGCGCCGCCCACTCATCGAAGTCGGCCGGATCACCCCGCAAGGCGATCGTGCCGTTCACCGCGGACGAACCACCGACCACCTTGCCGCGCGGATACGAGATCGTGTGGCCGGCCAAGGCTTCGGCGGTGTAGCCCCAATCGTGATCGACCAGCGAAACCTGTCCGAACAGCAGGTCGTCGGGGGTCACCTCGGCGCTGCGATAGTCGGGACCGGACTCGATCAGGAGCACTTGACGTGAGCGATCCTCGCTCAGCCGCGCCGCGAGCACCGCGCCACTCGAACCCGCGCCGACGATGACGTCGTCGAAGATCACTCGGTGCCCGGCTCTGTCACGGGCCGCTCGGGCCCGGCATCCAACTCGAAGCCGAAGACCGCGGCGGCGCTGCCGCTCGTGATGGCCGTGGCTTCGGCGACAGTGAGGTCGTGTAACAGTTCGTGCAACACGGCGTGTGAGCGCGGATACGTGCTTTCGGGATGGGGATAGTCGTTGCCCCACATCAAAGGCGCGAGGCCGGTGATCGCGCGATTCGCGATGGCCACCGGATCGTTCTGGAACGTCGCGTGGATCTGGCGTCGTATGTAGAAGCTCGGCAGCTCGGCCAACTTTGGTTTCGACCAGTGCGCGTGCGCTTGGTAGTACTCGTCGGTGGTGCTCATCGTCCACGCCATCCAACCGGCATTGACCTCGACGAAGACGAAGTGCAGCGACGGGTGCCGTTCGAGCACGCCCGACGCTGCGAGCAGTGTCACCGCGCGGGGCGCCATCGACTGCGTGGCGAACAGGTTCGCCGTCGCGGACCCCGGGCCGCGATACCACAACATGTCGTGGCCGGTGCCTTGATGCATCGCGATCGGCAGACCGGTCTCGACTATGGCATCCCAGAGCGGCTCCCACGCCTTGTGGTTCCACTCGGGCGTGCCGACGATGGGCAGCAGGTGCGCCGCGAACCCACGCGCAGCATTACGCTGCACTTCTTCGATGGCGTCGGCCACCGACCAATCGGGCACCATGCCGGCGAGCCTGACGCGGCTCGATGCGTTGCCGAGGTGCTCGTAGAGCCAATCGTTGTATTCGCGGCAACACGCTCGGCCCAACGCGGGATCCTGCAGATTCCACACGTAGAGGCCGATCGTCGGAAAGATGATCTCGGCGGCGATGCCATCGACGCGCATCATCTCGAGCCGTACGTCGAGGCTGGCTTCTGCCTCGCGCGTGGCTTCTTGGTGCGCGGCATCTGCGGCGGACAACTCGCCCCATCCGAGCGGTTGTCCGTCGATCACGAGCTCCCACGCGCCGTCCGCGTCTTGCCGAATGCGCCTCGGCGCGCGGTCGCGCAGATCGGCCGGCAGTCGCGAGTACCAGAGATCGTGGGGCTCGTTGATGTGGGAGTCGGCGGAGATGAGGCGCAGCTGGCTGACGTCCATGCGCGGAGTGTAGAACCGGGCGGCTAACGTCCGCGCCGTGATTCCTCAGCTCGAGTTGTTGCCGATGCTGACGGGTGCGGCGAAGTATGTCGCCGATCTCGAACATGCCGGTGCACTCCACGCGGCATTCGTGCGGTCACCTCTCGCGCACGCGACGGTGCGAGCGATCGACACGTCGTCGGCGCGAGCGACAGCAGGGGTCGTAGCCGTGTTCACCGCGGCCGATCTCGGCCTACCACCGGTGCTCGGCTTCGAGTCGATGAGCCCGTCGATGGCACGGCCGCCGCTGGCCGTCGACAAGGTGCGCTTCGTCGGCGAGGCCGTTGCCGTGGTGTTGGGCGAGACGCTCGCCGCCGCGACCGACGCGGCCGAGCTCGTCGACGTCACCTACGAGCCGCTCGCCGCAGCCGTCCATCCAGAGATGGCGAGCGCGGCCGATGCCCCATTGCTCTTCGCCGACGCGGCCAGCAACACCGCGTTCAGTCAGCACGTCGGAGCGACGGAGGACGATGCGCTCGCCGGCGCCGACATCGTGGTGCGCGCCTACTTCGAACATCAGCGGCTGTCGGCATCGCCCATGGAAACCAACGCGGTACTGGTCGAGCCACATGCAAACGGCACGATCACACTGCATGCATCGGCACAGGGAGTGCACACCGTTCGCGACGCAATCGCCCGTGTACTCGAGATGCGCCCCGACGACGTGCGTGTCGTGGCGCCGCACGTGGGTGGCGGCTTTGGCGCGAAATACCACGTGTGCAACGAGTTCTTCGTTCTCGCGGCCGCCGCTCGTTCGGTCGGCCGTCCGGTGCGCTGGATCGAGACCCGCACCGAACATCTGCTCGGCTCTTCGCACGGGCGCGGTCAGTTGCAGCACGCCGCGATGGGATTCACCCGCGACGGCACGATTGTCGGCGTCGCCGCGAAGTTGTTGGGTGATGGCGGCGCGTATCCGGGGCTCGGCGCCGTGATGCCCAATGCGACAGGGGCGATGGCATGCGGTCCGTACCGCATCCCGCGCGTGTCGGTCGATTCGATGGGCGTGGTTACGAACACGAGCCCGACCATCGCCTATCGGGGTGCAGGGCGGCCCGAAGCGGCAGTGATGTTGGAGCGCTTGATCGACCTCGGCGCACGCGAGTTGCGTATCGACCCCATCGAGTTGCGCCGGCGCAATCTGCTCGAGGTCGCAGACTTCCCGCATACGACGCCGACCGGGCTGCGCTACGACAGCGGCGACTATCGCCGAGCGTTGAGTGTTGCGCTCGAGGCCATCGACTATGACGGTGTGCGCCGCCAGCAGCAAGCGCGCCCCCCGTCTGCTCTGGCGCTCGGTGTGGGTGTCGCCGTGTACATGGACGTGACACCGTTTCGTCTCGTGACCGAGTACGTCGAGATCGTCGTCGCCGACGCCGAGGGCGGTCCGCGCGCAACGGTGGTCGCGGGCACCTGCACGCACGGTCAATCCCACGAGACGACCTACGGCGCACTGGTGACGCGCGAGTTGGGCATCCCCCGCGAGCGCATAACGCTGGTCGATCGCGACACTGCACTCGTACCGCGTGGCATCGGTTCGGCGAGTGCGCGTTCAGCGCAAATTGCCGGTAGCGCGGTGTACGAGGCCTCGGTCGTCGTTCGTGATCTCGCCCGCGAGCGCGCCGCCGATCTACTCGAAGCGCCGGCGGCCGACATCTTGTTCGCCGACGGAGCGTTCTCGGTGCGCGGTGTGCCGACGCGACGCGTCGAGTGGCACGATGTTTTGATGGCGGGTCCGGTGCGTCACGCGCTCGACTGGACCCAAGACGGTTCGACGTTTCCCTATGGCGTGCACGCCGCCGTCGTCGAGGTCGACGTCGACACGGGCGAAATACGCCTTGTGCGCTTCGTTGCCGTCGATGACTGCGGGCGGCTCATCGTGCCCGAACTCGTCGACGGCCAGCAGCAGGGTGGCGCTGCACAAGGCATTTCCGCGGTGCTCTACGAAGGCATCGTGTATGACCCTGATGGCACACCGAGAACGGCCAATTTCGGCGACTATCTGGTGCCGTCGGCGGCCGATCTGCCGACGATCGAGACGCGTCGCACCGAAACGCCCTCGCCTCTGAACCCGATCGGGGCGAAAGGCATCGGACAATCGGGGGCGATCGGCGCGCCGGGTGCCGTCATCAACGCCGTGCTCGACGCGCTCGCCCCACTCGGTGTGCGCGACCTCAACCCGCCGTTCACGCCCGAGCGGGTGTGGCGTGCACTGCACGATGCTCCGCCCACGAGCCCACCATTTGCCTGAGCTCGGCGGGGTCGATCTGCAGCGACGCGTCGTAGCGTTTCCGCGCCGATCGTGGTCGATTCGAGGCACGTAGCGCGCGATCGCGCAGCGCTCTCGACACGCCGGATCTCATCGAACTGAGCCGCGCCACGCGATCGGCGTCGTGCTGCACCCGTTGCACCACGGGACGCCGGCGACGGTCATAGGCGGCCAACGCATCCTCGATGCCTTGGCCGCGCCGCAACTCGTCGACGAGTATGGCGCAGTCCACCAATGCGCTGTTGGCCCCCTGGCCGAGCGTCGGTGCCATTGCGTGGGCGGCGTCGCCGACCACGACGAGGCGGCGATCGACGAACGAGGTGCAGTCGACGCGATAGACGTGGTTCACGAGCAGCGTTGACGTCGATTCGATCGCGGCGAGCAACGGCGCCAATGCCGGTAGTGCGCTGATCCAGGCTTGTCGGAAAGCGTCGGCATCGGCGTCGGCCATCGCGCGTTCGATCGACGATAGGGTGGCGTCTCCGTAGAAGTACGTCGTACCATCGCCGAGAGGAGCGCATCCGAACAACCCGAGCGCCGTCCAGTACTCGCCCGGTGCGACGTCGAACGTCCCTGGCGTGATTCCCCTGAAATAGGTGTGACCGGTCGCGGTGAGTCGTGATGCAAAGCTCATTCGGCGGCGCACCGACGAGTGCACGCCGTCCGCGCCGATCACGAGGTCGGCGGCTAGGCGGTTGTCGTGGCTCGCACGCGTATAGGTCACGAACCCTGCGCGGTCGACGTCGAGTACTTCGCACTCGTAGTGCACATCCACGCCGGACGCGTTGTCGAGTGCCTCGTCGAGGACCGAAGCCAGGTGGCTGCGCCGTAGCGCGAGGACATGGTCGAGCCCGTGACCGTAGTCCGGCACCGGCGACTCGACGAGCACGCGTCCGCGCCCATCGCGCACGGCCGTCGAGGACGAGCGAGTGGCGACGGCCTCGAGCGACTCGCGCAGGCCGAGCGCATACAACACGGCGAGACCGTTGGGCTGAAGGAGCAGACCGGCTCCGAGGGCGGCCGACCGGAGGCCGCGTTCGAGAACTGTCACGTGCGCACCGTCGCGCGCGAGTAACAGGGCGGCGACCGCGCCGGCTGGCCCTCCGCCGGCGACGACGACCGAACGATTGCGAATATTGCTGGAGGTAGACATGGGGGCTCCTGTCGAGGTGAGTACAGCAACCATCGCGAATCGCGCTTTTGTGGCGCTGATGTGACGATGACGCGGATCGGCCCGCACGTTCACTCCGAAGAGCAAACGTGCGGGCCGATCGACCGCGTCGGGGAACGAGGTGTCAGCTGGAGGCAACCGCCTTCAACACGTCCACGTTCGCGGCCCGCCGTGAGGGCGAGATCGCCGCGAGAACGCCGGCAAACGCACCGCCCACAGTCACCACGATCAAGGCGCCGGTGGGCACCGCAAACGTGGAGATTCCTTGATCCTTCAGCGCACCGACCATCGCCCAGCCGAAGAAGAAACCTACGGCGAGGCCGAGGAAGGTTCCGAACAGAGCGATGATCACCGACTCGTAGCGAACCGCCGAGCGCACCTGCGACCGAGACATCCCTACCGCACGAAGGAGACCGATTTCTCGGCGCCGTTCGTGAATCGACAAGGCAAGCGTGTTGGTGATCCCGAGCAGCGCAATCACGACCGCCAGCCCCAGCAGGGCGTAGATCAGCTTGAGCATCATGTCGATGTTCTCGTTCTTCGAGTCCACGAAGCCCTGCTTGTCGAGTACCTCGGCGATCGGATATGCATCGGCGACCTGTTCGATCGTCGAGGCGCTGTCCGCGATGACGAACACCTGAGCGTCGAGCGGAGAGGGCACGTTCGCATCGAACGCGGCAACGCTCACGAACTTGGACCCGACCCACTCGTCGCTGTTGTCGAAGGTGGCCCGGACCACGAAGGGCTTGGTGCCCGACGGGAACGTGACCATCATCGTGTCTCCGAGTGCCGGCGCATCCTTGTCGCCGGCTTCGACGAACACCGCGATGCCATCCGCACCGAGCGACGCGAGATCACCCGTTGTGTGACCGAGGTCGAACACCGTTGCGATCGTCGTCGGGTCGTAGCCATTGAAGAAGGACTCCGACTCACCGTCGATCTCGACGTTCGCGATGCGGTGCTCTGAAACCGTCGACACACCGGGGGTGTGGCGCAGCGTCTCGGCGAGTCGCGGGCTGATACCGAACGTTCCATCGAAAGCGCCCGAGTCCACGATGTGGGTGCCGTGATAGTCCTCTTTCACCGAACTCGACAGCGATGACTTCGCGGAGGCAGCGAAGATGGCGATGAAGCTCACCAACGCCACGCCGATCATCAACGATGCCGCGGTGCGAGCGGTTCGCTTGGGATTGCGCACCGCGTTCTCCCGGGCCAGCATTCCTGCCATCCCCCGGAGATGGGCCAGCGGTGCACCCAGCAAACGCGAGACCGGCTTCGCCAGCACGGGCCCGAGCACGGAGACTCCGATGAACACGGCGACGGCACCGAGGCCCACCGTGGCGGGTTTCGCCGCATCGAGTCCGGCCAGCAGAACCGCCACGCCGCTCGAAACGATCAGGAGCCCACCGACGGTACGGCGCTTGGACCACCCGGTGCGTTCGGCTGCGACGTCGCGCAACGCCGCGATCGGTGGAACCTTCGAGGCACGCCGTGCCGGCAGCAACGCCGACATGAAGGTCACGATCAGACCGGTGGCCATTGCGGCGATGACGGTGCTCGAGGCGATCACCGGCGCGCCCGACGGAATGTCGAGTCCGACGGATGCGAGCAGCGACTTCAACAGCATTGCCACACCGATACCGGCAGCGAGACCGGCGGCCGAGGCCAGCAGCCCGACGGCAACCGCTTCCGCGAGCACCGCTCTCATGACCTGGCGCCCGCTCGCCCCTACCGCTCGCAGCATCGCCATCTCCCGGGTGCGCTGGGCCACCGTGATGGAGAAGGTGTTGTTGATGATGAACGCACCCACGAACATCGCGATGCCGGCGAAGACCAACATGAAGGTGGCGAACCCGTTGATGTTCTCGTGTAGTGAGTCCTGATCTTCCTTGGTCAACGCCTTGCCCGTGATCGTCTGCGCGTCGTTGCCGACCTCGCCTTCGATCGCGGCCACCAGGGACTCTTGCGAGACGCCGGCTTTGGCCTTGATGTCGATGCCGTCGACCTTGCCCGGCTCGCCCATCAACGCCTGTGCCGTCGCATCGGTGAACATCACCGACGTCGCGCCACCCGCGGAATCAGCATCGGCGAATTTCGCGATGCCGACGATGGTGAACTCGCGCGGCTCGCTCCTGGTGAGCACCGTGGTGCGATCACCGACTGCGAGCGTGCCCTCTTCGGCCGAGTGCTTGTCGATGACGATCTCGTCGTCGGCGACCGGGGCACGGCCTTGGGCCAGGTTGTACGGATTGAGCGTGTCGACACCGACCCAGTTCAAGCCGAACATGGGCGTGTTCTTCGCGTCACCGACGAGCTTTCCGCTCTTGTCGAGCAACTGCGCATAGCCGGTGATGTTGATCGCCACCTGATCTACGCCGTCGACCGCTCGCACGCGGTCGACCAACGTCGAGTCGAGACGCGGCCGCTGCTCGCCGAAGGACAAATCCAGTGGGCTGTCGCCCCGGACGTAGGCATCAGTGCCCTCATGTGCATCTACGAGAAGACCGTCGAAGGTGTTCATGACGGTGTCCGTCAAGACGAGGGTGCCGGCGAGGAAAGCCACGCCGAGGAACACGGCCAGCGCCGTGCTCAGGAGGCGCAGCTTTTTCGCGGCGAGCTCCTTGAGTGTGATGCGGAACATGTTGTCAGCCTCCGAGATTCTTGATGCGGTCGAACACGGCGTCCGACGTAGGGCTGTCCAATGAGTCGACGATGCGGCCGTCGGCGAGGAACACCGCACGGTCGGAGTACGACGCGGCGGTGGGATCGTGGGTGACCATCACGATGGTCTGGCCGAACTCGCGCACCGCAGTACGCATGAACGACAAGATCTCGGCCCCGGTGTGCGAGTCGAGATTGCCAGTCGGCTCATCGGCGAAGATGATCTGCGGACGCGACGCAAGGGCGCGGGCGACGGCGACGCGTTGTTGCTGACCACCCGAGAGCTCCGACGGCCGGTGTTTGAGTCGCTTCTTCAGCCCCACGGTGTTGATCACGTGGTCGAGCCATGCGGCGTCGGGCTTGCGTCCGGCGAGGGCGCTCGGCAGCGTGATGTTCTCCAGCGCGGTCAACGTCGGCACGAGGTTGAAGGCCTGGAAGATGAACCCGATGTGATCGCGGCGTAGCTGCGTGAGCTGGCGGTCGTTGAGCCGGCTCACGTCGACGTCGCCCA
Source organism: Acidimicrobiales bacterium (assembly GCA_039934635.1). Lineage (GTDB taxonomy): Bacteria > Actinomycetota > Acidimicrobiia > Acidimicrobiales > WLNW01 > DATLFA01. The sequence continues at coordinate 12,964 of JBDTLT010000043.1, read as the reverse complement.
CGAACACGTTGCCCGAGCTGAGCGTGTCGAGTCCGGCGAGCACGTGCATGAGGGTGGACTTGCCGGAGCCCGAGGGGCCCATGATCGCCGTGAAGCGGCCGGCGTAGAACTCGACGTTGATGCCGTCGAGCGCTCGCACTTCGGCTTCGCCCCGCCCGTAGACCTTGCTGACGTCGACCGCGCGGGCGGCGACGGCCATGGCGGGGAGCGGGGTGAACGCGTTGGAATGGTTGGGGTGCAGGGTTGCAGTCATGGTGAGCCTCCAGTTGGCCGGGCTCCGTGCCCGATCCATGGCGCCACCCTGCGCTCGAGCACTTACGCCGCGCTGTTCCGTCGCTTGTTGCCGGCCGGTCCGCGCTACAGCGCGGCGTCAGCGGCGCCTTCGAGCGGCCTGATGAGGACTTACTGCGACTCGGTCAGCTCGACGCGGTCAATTCTTCGACGACGAACTCGAGATCATCGGTCTCCAGCCGTTTGCGGAGATTTTCGAGCGCGGGGTCGCCGAGCGAGCCCGCCAACTCCGCCCGCAGCCGGGTCCCCTCGAGTTGCTCGGCATGACTCGCGCCGAGGCCGTGGCGTGCCCTCAGCGCGCGCGATAGCTCGAGGAGCTCGGCCGCGTGACCGGTTGATCCCTGCCTCGCCCGTGCGACCGCGAGTCGTTGGAGTGCGATCGCCAGTGTCCACGGGTCCGCTCCATCGCGCCCCGCCTGCACCGCGGCCTGCGCGAGCGTCAGCTCGCGCTCGCGATCGTCGCGGTCAGCCGCCAGACTGCTGAGCTCCGAGAGGCACAGCGCGACCCACTGCATCATGCCGAGATGGCGATGCAGCTGCTCCGCCGCGAGCAAGTTCGACTCCGCGCTGTCGAGACGAAACGTGCGGCGAGCGGCGGCTCCGTGGGCGAACAGAGCATGCGCTCGCACGACCGGATTGCACGGCTCGGTCGACATGCGCAGCGATTCTTCGGCGATGGTCATGGCCGTATCCGCGTCGTCGCGACGCGAATGGAGCCAGCTCATCTGGCTCAGGTAACGCGCGCGATTGGCGTCGATCCCGGTGTGGGTCGCAAACGCGATGCCTTGTTCGAGTACTGCGGCGGCGTCGTCGAGGTCGCCTCGCCGCTCGAGGACCTCGCTGAGGCGGAGCTCGGCGAATACCGCGGTGTTCTCGTCGCCAACTGCCCGAAAACCGACAACTGCTTGTTCGAACATCCGGGCTGCCTGGTCGAGGTCACCGGACGCGAGCCCGATCAGTGCGTCGAGCGCGGTCGTATGGGCCAAGCCCCACTGATGTCCCGCCGCGTGATAGCCAGCCCGCGCTTCGACCGCGAGCTCTCGGCACCACGCAATTTGCGTCGATCCGGCCGTGAGGGGAAACGCGCAGAGCAGTGCCGCCTCGCCGCGTACGAATGGATCGGTGCCGCGACGCGCGAGCTCGATTGCTTCGGCTGCATGGCGCCGTGCGGCGGGATCGGCGAGACCAAGTATTCCGCACCACGCCTTTGCGCGGACGATGAGTTCGACCGGTACATCATGCGTGTCGGGCGCGGTCTCGAGCGCGTCCAGAAGTGCCCGTAACCAACGGTACCCCTGATTGAAATCGCTGATCATGAAGTTGTGCCACGCGAGGTGTACCGAGATGCGCAAGCCGGCCGCGATCTGGTCGGTCTCGGTCGCCCACCCCACTGCGTCGCGGATCGCGACTGCGTCGGTGCGCAGACGCGCCAGTGCGTCGATCTGGCCGGCGCCGAGCAGCTGTACTTCCATTTCGGCCGCGACCGACTCGACCCAATCGAGATGACGCTGTCGTATGGCGGCGACCTCACCTCGCTCGGCCAACCGGGCCTGGCCGAACTCGACGAGCGTCTGGAGCATTCGGTAGCGGGGAACCGACGCCGCGTGGTCGATCGTCACGAACGACTTGTCCACCAAGCGGGTCAACAGGTCGGCGATATCACGCCGATCGATGTCCTCGTCAGCGCACACCGCCTCTGCGCCGTCGAGTGAGCAGCCATCGGAGAAGAGTGAAAGTCGTTCGAAGAGTCGGCGCTCCGATTCGAAGAGAAGGTCGTAGCTCCACCCAACGAGCGCGTGCAGTGTTTGCTGTCGCGCCTCGGCGGTGCGGCTGCCGCCAGTGAGCAGGCCGAAGCGATCGTCGAGCCGCGCCAAGAGTTGCGGCAGGGGAAAGGCACGAAGGCGCGCGGCGGCAAGCTCGAGCGCAAGCGGGAGGCCGTCGAGGCGACGGCAGATCTCCGCGACGATCGGATCGGCGTCGTCGACCGCCGCCATGGGCGCGGCCGTAGCGGCGCGCTGAGCGAAGAGTTCGACGGCATCGTGGATCGCCAAAGGCGGAACAGGCCAGACGACTTCTCCGGGAACACCGAGTACTTCTCGGGTAGTCGCGATCACGCGTAGGCCGCGACAAGAGCGCAACAGTGCGTCGATGAGGTCGGCACACGTTGCGACGAGGTGCTCACAGTTGTCGAAAATCAACAGAAGTGGCGATTCGCCGATCGCGGAGACGAGCACATCGACGGTTCGGCCGCTCGTTGCCATTGCCGCCGCCACTGTCGCGATGAGGTCATCATTCGTCACGGCGGCGAGCTCGATCATCAGCACCGTCGGCGCCAACGCGCCAAGCGCTCGTTGGCCGAGCTCGAGGGCAAGGCGAGTCTTGCCGACCCCACCTGGCCCGACCAATGTCACGAGCCGCTGTCGGCCGATCAGGTCCTGCAAGAGCGCGAGCTGGGCGTCGCGCCCGACGTACGCCGTGAGCGCCGGCCGCAGGTTGGTGCGGCCGACGGGTAGGCGGGACGATTCCGGAGCCGCGAGCGACGCGCTCTGGTTCAAGATGTCGATCTCGAGTTGGCGAAGCTCAGGCCCGGGATCGATGCCGAGCTCATCGGCGAGCTTGTTGCGCGCCGTTTGAAATGCGCGAAGCGCTTCTGCCTGACGGCCACAGCGATACAGGGCCGTCATCAGCTGCATCCAAAAGCGCTCGCGGAACGGGTGCGCCGCCGTCAACGGCTCGACCTCGGCGACGAGCCCTTCGTGATGACCGAGCGCGAGATCGGCCGCGATGCGATCTTCGAGGGCATCGAGGCGGGTCTCCTCCAGATCGACCCCGTAGGTCTCACCGAGTCGGTGCAGATCGAGGTCGAGTTCCATCGGGCCGCGCCACAGGCTCAGTGCATCGCTCAGCTGTCTACTCGCCCCTGCCGGGTCACCGGCCGCGAGGAGCCCCCGACCTTTCGCGGCCGCGACAAGGAACCGGCGGGCATCGATGTCGTTGTCACTGACCTGCAGGAGGTATCCCGTCGGCTGTGTGACGATGAGGGGATCGGCCGGGTCGGCTCCGAGAATGCGGCGCAACTTCGATACGAGCACTTGCAGCGCGTTGTTGGCCGATTGCGGCGGGACTTCGCCCCACAGCGCGTCGATGAGCAAGTCGAAGCGCACGACGCTGCCCGAATGAAGAACGAGCATCGCGAGAAGTGCCCGCAGCTTTGCGCCGGTGACCTCGACCGGGAGGCCGTCGTCGGTGAGGACTTCGAGGGGACCGAGGACGCGAAACTGCACAGTTCGAACCTAGTTCGTCGCCCGCCGACCCCGCATCAGAGCACGCTCAGCGATCGTTAAGCGCCGCGCTCGATCCTGAGTACATGGATCATGCAGCTCGATACCGGGATCGCGGCGGGCTCGTCGTTACCGTCGACGATTCGGAAGCACTTCTTCTCTATGACGATGCTCTCGATGCCTATGCGGAGGGTAGATCGTGTGTGCCGCTGCTCGAACAGTGCCTCGACCGTGTGCCGTTGTTCGCGCTCGCCCGCGCCTTCGAGGCGCTCGTGACCGGTCGGCCCCCGCGTTGGCCGGGATGGCCGCCGGCAACCGCGGGACTCACACGACGCGAACGTCAGCATCTGGAGATCGTGGCCGACGTGATCGTCGGGAACGTCGACCGGGCCGGCGGTCTCGCTCGTGAGCACCTCGCCGAATTCCCGAACGATCGACTCATCGCCGCGGCCTTTCCACAAGCGCAGCAAAGCGGGGAATCAGCGCCACGACAGCGGGACCGTTCAGAGTGACGACATGACCTCAACACAACACTCTCGAACCAAGTTCTCCCGCAACGGCCGGCGCATGCTCTTCGGCTTGGCGGCGCTCAGTGCCAGTGCCTTCGCCATCGGTTGCGACGACGAGACGACGCACCCGCCGCGCAGTGACATCGATGCCGGCTGGACCTGCGATGCGCAAAGCGGCATCGCCCGCTACGGCGGCACGATCACGAACCATTCGTCGAAGACGTCCTTCTACATGATCGAGATCGCGTTTCGGGTCGACGGCGAGACCGTCGCGAAGCGCAGCGCCTCGGTTGACGAAGTCGGGCCCGGGGAAACGACGAGCGTCGAGTCCGTCGCTTCGGACGTGCGCGCCACCAAAGTGACATGCCACGTCACCGGTGTCGAACGCTTCAAGGCCTGATGCGTCGGCAGTCCCCAGCCCTCGGTTCTGGCTGTCGAACGTCGCAATATGTACGACGTTCGACAGCGAGTACGGGGATAGATGCTCCGAAAATGTCCCCGCGGGGACGCCGATCGATCAGCCGACGCCTTTGCGCAACAGTCGTCCCGGCCGCACGCCGGGCAGGTCGGCGCCGTCGCGGCGCACTGCCGTGCCGCGCACCCATACGTGTTCGATGCCCGTCGGATGCGCCACGAGTCGATCGGCGCCGCCCGGAAAGTCGTGCACGCGCGTCTCGCGGCCACCGCCGACCGTCGCGGGATCGAAGGCGACTAGGTCGGCCATGGCGCCAGGGCGCAACACGCCACGGTCGGTCAAGCCGTAGACGAGCGCGGGGTGCCCGGTGAGTCGCCACACCGCGTCTTCGATCGACAGATCGCCGCGCTCGCGCACGAAGCGAGCGAGGAGATGCGTCGTGTAGTTGGCGTCGCACAACTGGCTGGTGTGCGCGCCCGCGTCGGACAAGCCGACCATCATTGCTTTGTCGCCCAGCAACTCGGCGATCTGCTCTTCGTCGTCGTTGGTCATCGCGATGCGAAAACGCGTGGCGGGGTCCTGCAGCGCGAGGTCGGCCATGGCATCGAGTGGCTCGCCGCGTTCACCAGCGCGCGCCGCCATCGTCTGACCGTTGATGAGGCCGCGGTGTACTTCGCTCTCGGCGACGACCGCCGAGTCGAGGATGTTGCCCCACAACCCGCGCACCTCGACGCTGGCGCGCTTGCGCCACTCGGGCTGAGCGAGAAGTGCCGCGCGTTCGTCGGAGGGCAATTCGAGGATGTCGTTGAACGCGGGCACGTTGGCGAACGGGAACGGATCGCACAGTTGCATCTGCACGACGATCGGTTTGCACGAGACCTGCGGATAGACGCGCCCGCCGCTCTTGTGCACCCGTGCCACGAGATCGGGCGCGTATGCGAGGTTGTCCTTTTGCGTGACGATCGCGACCCACGTGAACGGACGGTCGATCTGCCGGGAGAGCTCGGCCATCTCCTCGACGAAGAAGTCGGGCCCGTAAACAGATTCGATCGTGCCTTGCCGCTTGTCCCCGAGCACCTGCGCCAATGCGCGGATCTCGCTCATGTCCGCGGCGCGCGAAGGCACAGGCTTGCCGTAGGCGCCGACGTGGCCGGGCGAGCGCGAGGTCGACAGACCGATGGCGCCCGCATCGAGCGCCTCGCCGACGATCGAGCACATGCGGGCGACCTCGTCACCCGTTGCACCGCGTTCGGTGGCGTCTTCGTCCATCACGAAGAACCGGATCGGTGTGTGCCCGATCAACGCCGCGACGTTGACCCGCATGGGCGTGCGATCAATGGTGTCGAGGTACTCGGGAAAAGTCTCGAACTCCCAGCGAATGCCCGCCTCGAGCGCGGCGTAGGGCATGCCTTCGACGTTTTCGAGGGTGCGCATGATGATCGGGCGATGACGGGGATGGGTCGGGGCGATGCCGAACCCGCAGTTGCCGACGACCACCGATGTGACCCCGTGCCACGACGACGGAGTGAGGTCGGGATCCCACAGCACCTGCGCGTCGTAGTGGGTGTGCGGGTCGATGAAGCCGGGTGCAAGCACGAGACCGTCGAGATCGATCGATGTGGCATCGGTCGCAGTTACGTCACCGATATCGGTGATACGACCATCGCGAACGGCAACGTCGGCGCGACGCGAGGGCGCTCCGGTGCCGTCCACGACCGTTGCGCCTCGAAGAACGAGATCCACGATGCCTCCCCCAAGGTTCTGCCGGCCGAGTGCTGCCGACGCACAGACGTAGAACACAAACGTCGACGGCTGACCATACCGCCCCGGCGGAAGGTAATCTCGCCGAGACAACTGGCGTTGAAGGGGGAGATCGATGCTGATCTCATGCGATTCTCACGTGGTCGAGCCCGGGGAGCTCTGGCTCGAACGGTTACCGGCCAAATACCGCGACCGCGCGCCGAGGGCGGTGCAGGACCCCAAGAACCATCACTGGTACTTCACCGGGCCTGATCTGCCGCGCGGTGTAGATCTCACGCTCTCGCGCAACGCCGGCATGACCGCACGCGAGGTCGACGACATCCTCGCTCAAGACCCCAATGCGTGGGTCGGTGCGCGCGGTGGTCACGATCCGGTCGAGCGGCTCCGCGATATGTGGGCCGACGACACGATCGCCGACGTGTTGTATCCGACGGCCGGCCTCAGCTTGTTGTCGTACGACGATGCCGAGTTCCAGTTCGCCTGCATCCAGGCCTACAACAACTGGCTCGCCGAGTTCTGTGGCACCGACAAGGACCGACTCATCGGGTTGGCCATGGTGCCGACGTGGGACATCGCCCGCGCGGTCGCCGAAGTCGAACGGTGCAGCGACATGGGCCTGCGCGGTGGCCTGATGTGGGCGTCGCCCCCCGACCAGCGTGAGTACAGCTATTTCACCGATCACTACGAACGGCTGTGGTCCGTCGCGGCCGAGCGCGACTTCCCGATGTCGATGCACATCCTCGCCGGGCACGGTTCCAAAGGCATGGCCAACTACGGCAAGACCGTCGAAGACACCTTCTACTTCGGCGTCGTCGTGCGGGACGAGATACAGCGCACGCTGTCCGAGTTGATCATCGCCGGTGTGTTCGAGCGGCACCCGAACCTTCACGTCGTTGCTGCAGAAGCAGGCATCGACTACGTGGCCCGCCTCGAGAAGCGGCTCGATTCGACGATGAATATGTGGTGGCACGCCCTCGACCACGAGCTCAAGATGATGCCGTCCGAATACTTCCGGCGCAACGTGTACTGCACCTACATCTCCGATCCGATCGGTCTCAACAACCTGCGCTTCACCGACGCCGCGCACTTCATGTGGTCGAGTGACTATCCGCACGGCGCGGCGACCTGGCCCAACTCCGCAGCGACGGTCAAGGCCGAGTTCGACGAGTTCGGTGTACCCGAAGAACAGCGGGTGCGGTTGACGTTGACCAACGTGGCCGAGCTCTACGGCATCGACATCGATGCAGTGCGCGAACCGAGTCCCAAGCTCTAGGCCACGGGCAGCCGATCAATCAGGGGGGAAGCATGGATCGAGGCACGATCAGGCCGGTGCGCACGGCGTTGTTCGTCGCGGGCAGCGAAGAAGAAGAGTTGGCCAAAGCGCCCGAGTACGGTGCCGACCTCGTCGTGATCGACATCGAAGAGCCCCGCACGCCATATCCCGAACACGAGCGCGTGCGCACGCGTGGCCTGGTGTCCGAATTCTTGTCGTCGACGCCGACCGGGCCGGGCAGTCCGCTGTACTTCGTTCGCGTGCAGGCGGTCGACTCCGGTCAGACGTGGACCGACCTTCGGGCGATCGTCAAGCCGGCACTGAGCGGCATCGTGCAGCCGAAGATCCAGTCGCCGCTCGACGTGACCAAGATGGACGCACTGTGCGAGGCGATCGAGCTCGAGACCGGTAGGCCGCCGGGCGATCTGATGCTCTATCCGATCTTCGAGACGGCCAACTCCCTGCGCTTGGGCTACGAGATCGCGATGGCGTCGCCGCGCATCAAGTACATGGGCGGCGCGGTTTCGCGATTCGGCGACATCCACCAGGCGATCGGGTTCCGTTGGACTCCCGAAGGGCGCGAGTCGTTGTTCCTGCGTTCCAAGCTGTTGATCGATGCGCGCGCGGCGGGCGTGCGTTACCCGATCTCCGGCATGTGGGGCGGCGGTCTGCATGATGTCGACGGGTTGCGCCGCTGGGCCAATGAGCTTCGCGATCTCGGCTACTACGGCATGATGATCGGCGCGGCCGAACACGTAGAGATCGTCAACGAGGTCTTTTCTCCGACGGCCGAAGAGATCAAGTACTGGACCGAGCTCGACGCGCTCGCGACCGCGGCCGAGCGCAAGGCCGACTCCGGCCCGATTCTTCATGGCGAGGCCAGCCAGGGCGAAGCCCACGTGGTGCACATCGCGCACGTCGGGTCGGCGCGACTCAACCTCGAGTGGGCCCGCGGGCTTGGCCTCGTCGACGACGCAGGAGGACTGCGGTGACCAAGTCCGCCGACATCCGCAAGCAACTCGACTTCCCGATCATCGATGCGGACGGCCACTTCGTCGAAGTTCTGCCGCTGCTGCACGAGCAGGTCGTGTCGTTCCTCGAATCATGGGGCGGCGCCTCGTTGCGCGATCGGTATCTCAAGAGCGGTTTTGGCGCTACTGACACCGCAACGGTGTTGATGGATCGCACGACCGAGGGTGTCCGCCGCGACTGGCGCGCCATGCCGTCGTGGTGGGGCTGGCAGTGCCGCAACACCATCGACCGCGCGTCGTGTCACTTGCCGCGGTTGCTGTACGAACGCCTCGACGAGATGGGCATCGATTACATGCTGGCGTACCCGTCGTCGACGTTGGCCTATCTCGACGTCTGGGACCCTGAGCTTGCGCAAGGTTTGGCCCGCGCCGCCAACACCGCGTTTGCGCACGAGTTCGTGCCGTACGCCGATCGCATCACCCCCGGCGGCATCATCCCGATGCACACACCCGAGATCGCGATCGCCGAGCTCGAGTACGCGGTCAACGAGCTCGGGATCAAGGCGGTGCTCATCGCCGGCTATGCCCGCCGTTCGATCGGCCGCATCGACGAAGAAGCGCCCAAGCTCTCCAAGCTTGCCTATCGCCTCGATCAGTTCGGCCTCGACAGCCCGTATGACTACGACCCGTTCTGGCAGCGCTGCATCGATCTCGGTGTGGCGCCGGTGTCGCACAGCGCCATGCAGTATCACCGCGTCGAGCGCTCGGTTTCCAACTACGTCGCCAATCACATCGGCGGTCTTTCGAGTTGCCATCACGGCCTCGTCAAGTCGCTATTTCTCGGCGGGGTAACGGCACGGTTCCCCAAGCTGCGCATCGGCCTGCTCGAAGGCGGCGTCGCGTTTGGTTGCAGCTTGTACAACGACTTGCTGGCGCACTGGGAAAAGCGCAACATCAACGCCATCGGCGACCTCGATCCCGACATCCTCGATGTCGAGGGTCTCATGCGCTACTTCGAGAAGTACGGCGACGACAATGCCGTGGCGCATCTCGATACGTTGCGGGCGTTCTACAGCCGACCGTCCGCTCGGCCAGAGCAACTCGACGAGTTCGCGGCAGCGATGATCTCGAGCCCCGAAGAGTTGCGTGACCGATTCGTGCCCAACTTCTACTTCGGCTGCGAGGCCGATGATCGCATGATCGCGTGGGCCTTCAACGAGAAGGTCAACCCGCTCGGCGCCCGTCTGCGGCCGATATTCGGCTCCGACGTCTCGCATTGGGATGTCCCCGACTTCACCGAACCGGTCGAAGAAGCCTTCGAGCTCGTCGAAGACGGCGTCATCACCGAAGCCGACTTCCGCGAGTTCGCCTTCATCAACCCCGCGCGCTTGCACTACGGCATGAACCCTCGATTCTTCGAGGGGACCAGCGTCGAACGCCAAGTTGCCGCGGTGGCCGGCGAATTGCTCTCCTGAAAACCGATCGGCCCAACGAAAGGATCAATCCCATGCGCGAAGACGATCCGAGGTTCAAGATCGCGGCGGCGCGCCGCATTCTCGCTCGCGAAGGTTGCGAGAGCCAGGTTGCCGGTCACGTGTCGATGCGGGCCGTCGGCGAAGACGCGTTCTGGGTGACGCCGTTCGAGTACTTCGACGAAACCACGCCCGACCGTGTGATCAAGGTCAGCATGGCCGGCAAGTTGCTCGAAGGCGACTACGAGCCGTCCCCGGCGGTCGAGTTCCACGCCGCGTTCTACAAGGCACGGCCCGACGTCAACTCGGTGATTCACACCCACTCGCACTACGCCATGGTGTTCTCGACGACGCGGCGAGTGATCGGTCAGTACAACGTGGCTTCGGTGCTCTTCTACAACGAGCAGGCGCTCTACGAGGACGATGGCGAGCGTCCGGCGGTCGAAGGGCCTGTCATGGCCGAGATGCTCGGCACCGACAAGAGCGTGGTGCTCATCAAGAACCACGGCGCGGTCATCGTTGCCGAGTCGCTCGAGGTGTGCACCGTGATGTCGTTCATGCTCGAGAAGTGCGCGCAGTATCACATCGAGGCCGAAGCGATCGGTGGCACCGAGTTCCCTGAGAAAGAAGTGCTGCGGGGCAAGGACGCGTACCAGAAGTACTTCCTGCCCAACATGTGGGAGGCCAACTACCGCCGCCTCCGCAAGAGCGACCCCGACCTCTTCGCGTACCTGAGTTAGCCGACGCGCTCAAAGGGTCGATCGGGCCGGCCGCTCAGCGGTCGGCGGTGAGGATCAGGGCCGAGCCGTCCATCATCGCGCCCGAAGTAACCGCGCACACCTCGTGCCGCGGTGCCTGATTCGCGCCGCCGCGACCCTGCACCTGCAGCACTGCTTCGGCGACGGTGTTCATGCCGTGGATGTAGCCCTCGGAGAGTAAGCCGCCGTGGGTGTTGGTCGGCAGTGCACCGTCGAGGCGGGTGTGGCCCTCGCGAACGAATGCGCCGGACGTGCCCCGCTCGCACAAGCCCAATCCTTCGAGTCCGACAAGTGTCGTGCTGGTGAAGCAGTCATAGATCTCGGCGAGTTGCACGTCGCTCGGACCGACACCGGCGCGACCGAAGAGCTCGTCGCGCAGCAAGCTGGTGTAGTTGCGGGAATAGTCGTCCCACAGCAGATGATCGCCGATGTCGAGGCCGGACCGCGGGCCGGCTCGGTACGCGCTCGACGCGATGACCGCCGGTGGGTGGCGCAGGTCGCGGGCTTGGTCGAGTGACGTCACGAGGATTGCGCACGCGCCGTCGACCTCGACCGTGCAGTCGTCGGAACGGTACGGCTCGACGATGTACGGCGACGCGAGGTACGTCTCGAGATCGAGGGGTCGGCGACGATACGCGCGCTCGTTGCGCACCGCGTACTCGCGCTGCGCGATCGCCACCGCGGCGAGATCGAGCTCGCCCTGGCCGGTTTCGTGCAAGAACCGCTGTGCCCACATCCCGACGTACATGAGGTAGTGGTCGAAGCCGATGGGGTAGCGGTACTGGCCACCCGGACCATGGAACTCCATGCCGCCGACGCGGGGACCGCTGCGGCCATTGAGTGCACGGAACACCAAGACGTTGCGGGCGTGACCCGTGGCCACCGCCATCGCGGCCATGCCGGTGAGATAGCACGGCGCCTGGCCACCGAGGTCCGCGTCGAGCACATAGCGCAACTCGGGCACGGCGAGCGATGTCGCGACGGCCTGGCAGTGGACCGAGTCGTGCATCACCATGAAGCTGGCCACACCGTCGACTTCGGCTGCAGTGAGCCCTGCGTCGTCGAGTGCGTTGCGGCACGCCTCGGTGGCGAGGCTCAAAACGCTGCGGCCCGAGTCGCGCGAGAACTCGGTGTAGCCCACACCGGCGATGGCGGCTGTCGTGTTCATCGGGTCTCGCTATAACGCAGCTCGGTCCAGGTGTCATGGTCGACGAACTCGGGCGCGACTCGTTGCCCGATGACGCAGTCGCCTTCGACGCGGGCGAAGACGCGACCCCCGCCGTCGAGATCGATCGTCGCGATCGTGTACGGCACCTCGTCGGCCATCGCCTCGCTCATCGCGCGATGCGCGCGGACGAACGAGTACACGACACCGAGACCGGAAATCGGCTGATCATTGGGAGAACCGGCGCCGCAATAGGGGCACGCCGGCGTGCGCGGCAACCAGCGGCGCGTACAGACGCGGCATTCTTGGACGACCACATGGTGCGCCCGAAGGGCGTCCCACCAAGGAGCGCTGTCACGATCGATATTGGGAGTGCGCATGGTCACCGGCCTCGAAAGCGCGGCTTGCGCTTCTCGGAAAATGCGGCAAGGCCCTCGGGCGCGTCTTGCGAAGTCAGGCAGTAGAACGCGTCGCGCTCGAGCTCGAAACGCAGCGCGGCGTCGACGCTGCCATTGTCGGCCCACAACGTGTTCATCACGTGCTTCGCGTTTGCGATGGCAAGCGGGCTCTTCTCCGCGACGCTGCGGGCGAAGGCGAGACCCTCGTCGAGCAGCGCGTCGTCGGCGACGACGCGGCTGGCGAGGCCCCATTCGACCGCTTGCTCCGCGCTGAGGAACTTGCCGGAGAAGATCAACTCCGCGGCGCGGCTCTTGCCGATGGTGCGCGGCAGCAGCGTGAGCACGCCGCCCCCGCCCATCTGACCGAAGTTGAGATGGCCGTCACCGATGCGCGCCGATGCCGCGACGAGCGTGAAATCACAGTTGAGGATGAGCTCGAGGCCGCCCGCGGCGGTGACACCGTTGACGAGCGCGACAACCGGCACCCGCACCGTGCGAAAACGTCCGAACACGCGGTGGATGTCGGCGACGAACTGAGGGAAGGCCACCGGGTCGGTTTGCAGTTTGGTGTAGCTCTTGAGGTCGCCGCCCGCGCTGAACGCGCGCCCGTTGCCGGTGACGAGCACGCAGCGGACCGACGAGTCGCTCTCGATCTCGTCGATGCGCGCGT
>JBDTLT010000042.1:0-31562 GCA_039934635.1 Acidimicrobiales bacterium | reverse complement strand
TGCCTACATCAACAGCCTCGCGGTACGACCGGCCACCACCACTGCCGGATGACGAACACACGTCGTTCCCCGCGTAACGCGCTCAGTCGTCGAGCAACGCGATCAACTTCTTGGGGGCCACCATCCGGTAGGCGTCTTCGATGATCCGCGCGATCGCGTCCCAGTCGGGGTCATTGTCGATGCGGACACCCAGCCAACCACGCCCGCCCACATACGGCGGGCAGAAGAAGCGCTGCGGTTCTTGCTCGATCATCTCTCGTTGCACACCGGGCGGAGCGGGACACCAAAACGCCAAATGATCGGACCCGTGGTGGTGGTCATCGAGTGACGCAACCGTCTTCGTGTTACGCACGAACCACGTGGGCTCACCGTGGCTCGAGCGTTCGCTCACCTCGGGCAACGCCAAGCAGATTTCGCGCAGGCGTTGCACCGGGTCGGCTGCTCGTCCGCGAGGCATCGCGGAACGCTACTCTTCGCCCAGGGGGTCCGGCCGATGCGCTACGGGATGTTCATGCAGCCATCACACCCACCGCACCGGGAGGTCGCCGATGGCATCGAGCAAGATCTGCGCATCATCGAATGGTGCGACCAAGCCGGCTTCTCCGAGGTGTGGGTCGGCGAGCATCTGACCGCTCCCTGGGAGCCGTATCCCGCCTGTGACCTGATCCTCGCGCAGGCCATCCCGCGGACAGAGCAGATCACTTTGTGCGCAGGCGCCTACGTGGTGCCCTTCTATCACCCGGCCGCGCTGGCGCTTCGCATCGCGCAACTCGATCACATGGCCCGTGGTCGTTTCATCTGCGGCATCGCCGCCGGCTCGATCGCCACCGATTTCGCACTGCTGGGCGTCGACGCGATGGCCGGGCAACAGCGGGACATGATGCGCGACGCGATCGAAATAATGTTGCGGCTGTGGGACGACCCGCAGCACGAGTGGACCTACGAAGGCAAGCATTGGACCGTTGCGAACCCCGCGCCGTTCCTTTCGTTTCATTCGCACATGCAGCCATATCAGCGGCCCCATCCGCCGATTGCCGTCGCGGGATTGTCGCCGCGCAGTGACAGCATCCGCTACGCGGGCGAGCAAGGTTTCATCCCGCTGAGCCTCACGTTCAATGCCTCCTACCTGCGCGATCACTGGAACGTCATGGAAGAAGGTGCGGCATCCACCGGACGCGCGTGCGACCGCCAGGACTGGCGGGTCATCCGCGACGTGTTCGTCGCCGACACCGATGCCGAAGCCAGGCAATGGGTACGATCGAGTCATTGGGCCGGGATGTGGCTCGAGCAGAACCTTCCGTTGCTCAAGGCGTTCGACTGGCTGCAGTTCGTGAAGCACGATGCCGCGGTGGCCGACGACGAGGTCGACATCGACTATCTCATCGACCATCTCTGGATGGTCGGCTCGCCCGCAACAGTTTCCGAGAAGATCCTCGAGACGCACGAAGTCCTCGGCGGCTTCGGCACTCTCGTGGTGAACAAGTACGACTACGGCGAAACCCCCGACGCGTACCGACGCTCGCTCGATTTGCTGGCCAACGACGTCATGCCGCTCGTCGATCAAGGGCTCGCAAGTTGATCGACGCCACACCATGAAGCGCGAGCCCGCGCACGACTTCGCTCGCCAACTGTTCGCGGGTCTCCCCCGTCGCTACGACCTGCTCGCCGAGTTGTTGTCCTTCGGGCAAAACCGGCGTTGGCGCCGCGCCATGGTCGATCGTGCGATCGCCGGCCATACCATCGACGAGAAGCCGCCGCTCGTGCTCGACGTCGCCACCGGAACTGCCGGCGTTGCGCTGCAACTCGTCGGCCGCTCACCGGCCCGCGTCATCGGCATCGACCTCTCGGCGCAGATGCTGGGGTTCGGGGCGGCAAAGATCGAACACGCGCATCTCGGTGAACGCATCGATCTCGTCATCGGCAGCGCGGTGCAGTTGCCCTTCGCCGACGCGTCCTTCGACGCGTTGACGTTCACTTACCTGTTGCGCTACGTCGACGACGCGGAGGCGACGTTGCGCGAACTGGCGCGCGTCGTGAAGCCGGGCGGCGCCATCGCCAGCCTCGAGTTCTTCGTACCACCCAGCCGGTTCTGGCGCATGTGGTGGTGGCTCTACACGCGGATCGTGCTGCCCCTCGCCGGCGGCCTGACCGGCGGTCGTTCGTGGTGGCACGTGGGACGCTTCCTCGGGCCGAGCATCTCGAATCACTATCGCCGCCTACCGTTGCCGGCGACGATCGCAGCCTGGCGCGCCGCCGGTATCGACGAAGTCGGCACCCGGCTGATGAGCCTCGGCGGCGGGCTCGTGATGTGGGGGCGCAAGCGTGACGGATGAGCGCACGACGCGCCCGGCGTTCTATGCGCTGCAACCGGGTCGCGTGCGCGGGTGGTGGACCATCCTGCACCCCCCTTACACGGCGTGGCACCTGTCGTACGTCGCGATCGGCGCCTCGCTTGCCCCCCACGTCGACGGCGTGCGACTGGCCGCCACACTGCTCGCCTTCTTCTGTGCCGTCGGCGTGAGCGCCCATGCCCTCGATGAGTTGCACGGTCATCCACTGGCAACCGGGCTCTCGGACACTGCGCTGTCGATCGCGGCGACGGCCGGACTCGCCGCGTCGGTCGCGCTCGGCGTCGCCGCGTTGTCGCGCGTCGGCCTCGGACTGCTGCCGTTCATTGTCATCGGTACCGTGCTGTTGCTCGCCTACAACCTCGAGTGGTTCGGCGGCCGGTTGCACACCGACGTCGTGTTCGCTCTCGCTTGGGGATCATTTCCGGTCGTCACGTCGTACTACGCGCAGGCCGAGCACATCAGCGGTGTCGTGATCTTCGCCGCGATCGCGGCCTTCTTCATCTCATGGGCGCAGCGCACCCTGAGTTCGCCAGCGCGTGATCTTCGCCGGCGGGTGGCCCGGGTCGATGGCACGATGATGCGCACCGACGGCTCGGTCACCGCGCTCGAACTGTCGACGTTGCTGCGACCGCTCGAAGTGGCGCTGCACGCGCTCGCATGGGGCATGGTCGCACTCGCGATTGCGCTGACACTGTTCCGCTTCAGTTGACCGGGTCGCCGGCGAGATTCTGCAGACGTTTGCCGAGCGCCTCGGCCGTCGCGTCGACGACCCGATCGTGGCCCCATCGCATCACACGAGGCATGGCTCGAGCCGCGAAACGCATCGCCGGCTGCATCATCTCGAGCGTCCACGTCGCCGTGATCTCTGTGCCCGACCCTTCACGCTTCAGCCGCAGATGGGCATCGCCTACCAGATCGCCCGACACGATCGCGTCGACGCGCGTGGGGCGCACGCAACTCACGAACGCGATGTGAAGTCGCAGTCGGTACGGCAGCGGGGGTACGACGACGCCGTGCAGGATCGAACCGGTGACCAAGCTCGGGCCTTCGGCCTGCAACTCGTGCAACCAACCCCACAGGCCCATCTGATCGACGTCGCCGATGGCGTCCCACACGCGCCGCGGCGTCGTCGGATACCGATGGCATCCGCGGTACTCGACCACGACGGGCGCACCCACGCGGCCAACAGTACGCCTCGCCTTGTTGCGCCGCCGGGCGGCGACGTCAGCTCAGCTGATCGAGCGGGCGCCAGACCGGGGCGCGGTCGGTCGACGACAGCCCGAGGGCGCCATCGATGCGCTGTCCGGCTTCGACTTCGTCGACGCTCCACGAGACGGCCAACTCGGACACGAGTGTGTGGCGCGCTTGGGCGTACATCGAGGTCTCGGCGGCCGACAGCGACGCGTCTTGCTTGCGCCGGGCGAGGTTGCGTACGACCTCGGCGCATTCGTACACGTCGCCCGACTTCAGCTTCTCTTGATGGTTCTTGAACCGGCGAGACCAGTTGGAAGGCACCCGGGCGTCGGTGACCGCAAGCAGATCGAGCACTTCGCCGGCATCGTCGCCCGAGATCGCCGAACGTACGCCGACGGCCTCGGCCTGGTCTTCGGGCAGCAGCACCCGCATGCCCCCGAGGGTGCCCCAGCCGTGCTGTGGCACGAACAACACCAGGTAGCGATACTTCTTTCCGTTGATGACCCGGGTCTCACGACCGACGATCTCGGCAATCCCGTGCGACGGGTAGACCACTTTCGTACCGACCTTGAAGGCCACCGCCGAAACCTCGAGCTCTCTAGATGTTCGGTCCAGTGTGCCCGACCAGCGGCCGAGCGCCACCTTCGGCGCGCAAGAATGCTGTGGGAAAGCGTCGAGAAGGGCCTAAAAGAACGGCCAATCCCAGCGATTCCCTCGGGCGTACCACTCGACCAGGTACGCATTGAGGGTGTTGATCTCGTCGAACGCCCCTGGTCCCGCCGCGAGCAGCTCACGCTCGGCCGCACGGAACCGCCGATCGAGCTCGGCGTCGTCCATGCGCATCACGGTGAGTCGCGTCGGCTGTACCAGCGAGCGGCCCGCTTCGGTCAACCCGAAATTGGTCGACGCGGTCACCGTCTGCGGCCCGAGGCCCTGGGACGGCGCCCGTACGTGACCGAGCTGCAACAGAATGGCGAGCTCCTTGGCGACGGCCTCTGCGTCGATGCCGGGGCCGGGAAATGTCTCGGCGATGTGCACGGGCGAGAACCACGCACCGCCGCGCTCGGCCGACCGTTCGAGTTGTTCCATCTGCCCGAGCAGCTGGCGCAGCGAACCTCTGAGAGCGCTCAAGATCGCGTGCCCCTTCATCGTTCCATCGGCGTGTCGCGGTGAGTCAGTAGTGAGTCAGTAGTGAGCGTACCGTCACTTCGCCGTCACGGGCGATGGGGGTATGCGACGATGGTACTTCGAGGGGGTTCCCGTGAAGTTTTCCATGATCTTCGAAGCCCAGGTCGAGTTCGGAACACCCGACGTAGAGCGGCAGGCGATCAGGAACTGTGTCGACCAAGCCATCTATGCGGAAGAGATGGGCTTCGACGGAATCTGGGCCGTGGAGCATCACTCGCTCGTCGAGTATTCACACATGAGCGCGCCCGAGATCTTTCTCACTGCGGTCGCGGCACGCACGTCGCGTATCCGCATCGGGCACGCGGCGGTGTGTATGCCGTTTGGCTACAACCACCCCGCGCGCGTCGCCGAACGGGCCGCAATGCTCGACGTGATTTCCGACGGTCGACTCAACCTCGGCGCAGCCCGCGGTGGCACCGCGCAAGAGATGGCGCTCTGCGGCGTCGATCCCGAGTTGACCGCCGCGCAACTGAAGGAGACGCTCCGCTTCATCGGGCACTGCTGGCGCCAAGAGACCATCGAGTGGGAATCCGAACTGCTCAAGATCCACCCACCGCCGGGGCGACCGCCGCATACCGTCGTGCCGCGGCCGGTGCAGATGCCGCATCCGCCGCTGTACCTCGCGTGCACCAACCCCGAGACCGTGAAACGCGCCGCGCAGTATGGCGTCGGGCCGATGGTGCTCGGGTTCGGTGGCCCCGAAGCGATCGGCGACATGCGCCGCATGTTCGACGAAGAGCGCACCACGCGTGACCCCGATCACTGCGTGTCACCCGGCCAGATCAACGACGAGTTCGTGGCCCTATGTCCTACGTTCTTACTCGACGACGATCGCGAAGAAGCGTTGCGCATCGGGGCCCGTGCGTTGCGTTTCTTCGCCGAAGCGATCACGCATTGGTCGGCACCCAACGGCGTCGCTCCGGCACGGGGCACCGACAAGGTCGACAACGTCGCCTATATGAAAGAGCACCTCGACGCGGCCCGTGCCGCAGTCGCGCGTGGTGAAGCGCCGGCGACCGCGGCGTCGCCGCTCTACAACACCGATCACGCATTCGGCGACGCGGACACGGCTATCGAGTACGTCGACCGGCTTGCCACAGCCGGCGTCGATAACGTGATGTGTCTCATCCAAATGGGAACACTCACGCAAGAACAGCAACTGAATACCATCCGCATCTGGGGCGAGAAGGTCATCCCCCACTTCAAGGCTCTGTAGGTCGATGTATCTCAACGAGTTCGCTCAAGATCTGTCTCCGCGCGACATGACGCAGTCTCCCGAATTCGCCAGCCTCCTCGCGAGCGCGGGCGATCTGGGCATACCGCATTCGCCCGACGTGCGCTACGTCTCGCGCCACACGGTCGTGCGCAGTCAACGGTTCCACTTCTCGGAATGGGGCGAGCCGGGCCGGCCGCAGATCTTGTTGCTCCACGGCGGCAACCAGTCCTCGCACTCGTGGGACCTCGTCAGCCTGCACTTGTCCGACCGCTATCACGTGTTCGCACTCGACCAGCGCGGGCATGGTGACTCCGAGTGGAACCGCGAGCAGGACTATTCGATCGACTCCATGGTCGGCGACGCGGTCGCGTTCATCGCCGATCAACAACTCCGCGACCCGATCGTGTTCGGGCATTCGATGGGTGGGCGCATCTCACTGACCATGGCCACCCAGCATCCCGGCCTGGCGCGTGCATTCGTCATCGTCGACGTCGGCCCCGAGATCTCCCCGGAAGGCTCCAAGACAATCCAGCACTTCGTCGTGAACAACATCGAGTTCGACGATCTCGAGATCTTCCTCGACAACGTGCAGAAGTACGACCCGTTCCGCACACGTGCGCACATCGAGCGCACCGTCAAGTACAACATGTTGCGCCGCGCCGACGGCAAGTACATCAGCAAGGTCGATCACCGACGTATCCCGCTGCGCAACTCCGAGTTGACGCTCGATCACGTCCGCACCATGACGTGCCCGGTGCTCGTGCTGCGCGGCGCGGAGTCCAACATCCTCGAACCCGAAGCGGCGGTCCGCTTCGTCGACGCGCTGCCGAACGGAAGGCTCGTGACCGTGCCCAATTGCGGCCACAACGTGCACTCCGGCAACACGCCGGGCTTCCTCGAGGCGATCACACCGTTCTTGGCCGACCTCGCCTAGCTCGTACCGTAGCGATCGTTATTCAGCCGCGGCGCAGCCGCCCATCCGTTGCGGCGGAGCCGCACTAGTGAGTGCTGGCAGTGCCGGCGCTCCCGGCCATCTCGGGGACCACACGGATGCAGCGCACGCTGACACCGCGAACCGAAACCGGCGGAGGATCGGTGGTGAGGCAGGCGTCGATGACGTCAGGGCAGCGCGGCGCGAAGGGGCAACCGCCTTCCGGCGGGGCCTGTTGAGTGCCGGTGTCGTCCGACATCGTCATCAAGCGCCGATTGGTCGGATCCATCGACAGCACCGAACCGAGCAGCATCCGTGTGTACGGATGGCGCGGGTTGGCGTAGACCTCTTCGCTCGGGCCCCACTCGACCACTCGCCCGAGGTACATGACGGCGACGCGGTCACTGATGTGATGCACGACCTCGAGGTCGTGACCGACGAATAGGTACGCGATGCCGGTGTCGCGCTTGAGGTCGTTCAGCAGATTGATCACCTGCGCCTGCGTGGAGACGTCGAGCGAGCTGATCGGCTCGTCGCACACGATGAGCTTCGGCTTGAGCGCCAGCGCTCGCGCGATCGCGACGCGTTGGCGTTGACCGCCCGATAGCTGATGCGGATAGCGGTAGCGATACGTCTGGTCGAGCCCGACTTGTCCCAGCAGCTCGACGATGCGTTCACGCCGTGCGTCGGCCGAGAGCTTCATGTGGATGTCGAGCGGCTCGGCGACGGAGTCGCCCACCGTCATCTGCGGATCGAGCGACGCGTAGGGGTTTTGGTAGATGACCTGGATGTCACGGCGCTGCGCCCGCAACGCGCTCTTGCTCAGGGTGGAGCTGTCGACGCCTTCGAAGGTCACGGTGCCCGACGACGGAGTGACCAGCCCGAGTACGAGGCGGCCGACGGTCGTCTTGCCGGCGCCGCTCTCGCCGACGAGCCCGACGGACTCGCCCGGCAACACGTCGATGTTGACCTCGTCGACGGCGCGGATCGTGCGCTTGGCCCGGCCGAACACGCCCCCGCCGACCGCATAGTCCTTGGTGAGGTCGCTGACGACGAGCAACGGATCGCGGTGGACAAATTCGACGGGCGCGGTCGGTGCGGGCGCAGTGGTCGCACGAGAGCCTTGGAGAACGATCTCGCCGACTCGGATGCAGCGCACTTGCGTGCCGCCCCGATCGATGAGGGGCGGTGGCGCATCGATGCACGCCTCGATTGCGTACTGGCAACGGGTATGAAAGCGGCATCCGGTCGGCATCGCACTCGGATCAGGCACCGTGCCCGGAATCGCGATCAGCACACCGCCTTTGGTGTGCGGGCCCGGATGCGAACCGAGTAACGCCTCTGTGTACGGATGCGTAGGGATGACGAACACCTTGCGTGTGTCGCCGGTCTCGACGAGCTGGCCCGCGTACATCACTGCGACGCGGTCGCACATCTCGGCAATTACCGACAGATCGTGGGAGATCAGCAGCAGCGACATGCCGTACTCGTCGCGCAGCGAGTGCAAGAGTCGCAGGATCTGTGCTTGCACGGTGACGTCGAGTGCGGTGGTCGGCTCGTCGGCGATGAGTAATCTTGGTTGCGAGGAGATGGCCAAGGCGATCATCACGCGCTGCGCCATGCCGCCGGAGAACTGGTGCGGATAGTCGCCGAGGCGATCGCGCGGGTGCTTGATGCCGACGCGCTCGAGCAACTCGACCGCACGGTCGCGCGCCTCGTTCTTGTTCATGTCGTGGTGCGTGCGGATGGCCTCGACCAACTGATTGCCCACGGTGTACGCGGGGTTGAGCGAGTTCTGCGGGTCTTGGAAGACCATCGCCATCTTGGGGCCCCGCAACTGGCGGAAATCGTGCTGCGACAGCGTCGACACCACACGGCCTTCGAAGGTCACCGACCCGGCGGCGCGACGGACCGACGGCGGCAGCAAGTTCATCACTGCGCTCGCCGTGAGGCTCTTACCCGAGCCGCTTTCACCGACCAGGCCCAAGGTTTCACCCTCGGCGATCGAGAACGACACGTCGTCGACGACGCGCACCCACTTGCCGTAGCGCTTGACCTCGACGCCGAGACCGTCGACCTCGAGCAAGGTCACGCGCCGCCTCCGATCTCTTGACGCCCGATGGCGTCACGCAGACCGTCGGCGATCACGTTGAACGCCCACGACAACGTCGTGATGGCCAGACCCGGTAGCCAGATCATGCGCTGGCTGCGCTCTTTGAAGGCGAAGCCCTGCTGCAGGAGACTGCCGAGGCTCGTCTTCGGCGGCTTGACCGAGAGGCCGAGGTACGCCAGCGTTCCCTCGACCAACAGCGCAAGACCCATCGTCATGAGTGCCTGCACGATGATCGGCGCGATCGAGTTGGGCACGATGTGGCGAAAGACGATTCGCGAGTCCTTGGCCCCCATCACACGCGCCGCTTCGACGTAGACGTCTTCCTTCGTGGACAGCACTTGCCCGCGCACGAGGCGCGCGAACACCGGTGTGAAGACAACCGACAGACCGATCATTGCGTTGCGCAGCCCCGGCCCCAAGATGCCGACGATGGCCATGACCATCAGCAGGCCCGGTATCGACAAGATGCCGTCGACCAGTCGCATCAGCAGCGAGTCGACGAAGCCGCCGACGTAGCCACTGAGCACGCCGATGATGAAACCGGCGGTCACCCCGATCACGACGGCCAACACGCAGGCCAGGAGCGACGTGCGCAGGCCGAACATCATGCGCGACAGCACGTCTCGAGCCAGATGATCGGTGCCGAGCCAATGGTCGCTCGAGAAGCCGGCGAACCGTTCGCTGAAACCACCCTGTTCGGCGGGATCGTGCGGCGCGAGCACCGGAGCGAGGACCCCGATCAGCACCATCAGGAGAACGAACGCCAGCGCGATCACCGCCGACTTGCGTTGCCGGAAGCGGTACCACGTGCGCCGCCACCCGTGCAGTTGCGCCGCTTTGGGCAGCGTCGGCAGCGTCGCGATCGAGTCGAGGCGAGGAACGAGAGAGGTCATCGCACCCTCACCTTCGGATTGAGGAATGCGTACGCGATATCGACGAGCACGCCTACCGTCAGCACGACGCCCGCAGAGATGACGACGACGGCTTGGATGATCGGGACATCGCGGCCCTGAATGGCGGTGAGCGCGTAGTCGCCGAGACCGTGGATACCGAAGATGCTCTCGACGATCACCGAGCCGGCGAGTAGGAAGCCGAGCCGTACACCGATGATCGTGATCGTCGGCAGCGCCGCATTCTTCAACGCGTGCCTACCGATGATGCGTGTGTTGGAGATGCCGCGGGCACGCGCGGCGCGGACGTAGTCCTGGTCGAGCACGCCGACGAGCCCCGTGCGCAACTGACGGGCAACTTCGGACCACGTGAAGATGGCCAGCGTCAGCATGGGTAAGAACGCGAATTTGAGCCACTGCGCCGGCGAGTCGGCAAACGACACGTACCCGAGCACCGGAAACAGCTGCCACTTCACGCCGAAGTACGTGATGAGCAGTGTCGCGATCCAAAACTGGGGCGTCGACAAGCCTAGCGATACGAAGAAGAGCAAGACCTTGTCCGGTATTCGGCCGGCGAACGCTCCTTGCAAGACGCCGATCAACGCACCGATGATCACGGCCATGATGAAGGCCCCGAGCGCGATCGAGGCAGTGATGGGCAGACGCCGCTTGAGCTCCGCCGCGACAGGTCGATCGGTGAGAACCGACTTGCCGAAATCGCCCTGCACCGCGTTGCCCAGCCAACGCCCGTAGCGCTCATAGGCGGGATCATCCAGATTCAACCTGGCCCGCACTGCAGCCGCTTCTTCGGGTGTCGCCTCGATACCGGCGATGGCGTACGCGGGATCGCCGGGCAGCAGCCACGTCAACGAGAACGCGGCCACCGAGACGAGAAAGATCAGCGGGATCGCCTGTAGGAATCGGCGCAGTATCAGTTGACCCATCGCAAACTTTCGTCTCGGTGGCCGAATTGGCTCAGCTCTTGACCGCCACCTTGCCCTTGGTGATGTACTTGCCCCGCAGCGTGGCCGGGCAGCGGGTCTCGGCAACCGTGATACCGCCCACGTAGTTCTTGTAGGCCTGGATCGCCGGCACCGAGAACAAGGGGAATCCCTCGAGCAGTGAGTCGAGCGTCAGCTTGGAGGCCTGCGCGTAGAGCTTCGTCCGGGTTGCATCGTCGGCGGCCGCCGCGGCTTGCGTCAGCACGTCACGAAGGCCAGCGAGCTCGTCCCGGCCGACGTTGGTGTTGCCCTCGGCCAGGTAGCGCGGACGGAAGAAGGCATCGGGGTCGAACGTGAGGTTGGCGCCCCACGCACCGGCGACGACGCCGCTCTTCTTGGTGGCGTCGGTCGGGTAGAAGGTCGGCACCGTCTGCGCGGTCGGGACGAACGTGATGTTCATCGTCACACCGATCTTCTTGAGCTGCGCCTGGATCAACTCGTTCTGCTGGATGTATGACGTCGAGGTGTCGCCGATGACCGCGTTGAACGTGAAGCCGTTGGGGAAGCCTGCCTCTGTGAGCAGTTGCTTGGCCTTGGCGACGTCATAGGGGTAGATCGCGTCGAGCGCCGCGTCGTAGCCGACGAAGCCCTTGGGGTACCACTGGATCCGAGGCCCGACGAGACCTTCGGTCATCACATCGGTGACGGCCTTGCGATCGATGCCGTACGCCATCGCCTGGCGCACCTTGACATCGTCGAAGGGCTTCTCCGTCGCGTTGATGAGGAACGTCCTCAGCTGGATCGACGGATCGATCTTGACGACCACATCGGTCGCGTCCTTGAGTCCGGCCACCTGCGAAGCGGCGTCGATCGGCACAAGGTCGAACTGCGGCGACTTGATGGCGTTGACGAGGGCGTCGACCTTGACCTCGGTCATGTCGATACCACCGAGACGCGGGGTCGTGGTGTCCCAGTAGCCGTCCCACGAACGCACCGACATCGACTCGATCGGCCGGTATTCACCAGTGATCTTGTACATGCCCGAGCCGACCGGGTTCTTCGCGAAGAAATCGGTGGGGCTAGCGGCTGCCTTGAGGGCGGTCGGTGAGTACATCAGGCCCGGGCGGTCCGCGAGTTGTGCCAGCAACGGGCCGCCGGCCGCCGACTTCATCTTGAAGCGCACCGTCGTCTCGTCGACGGCCGTGACCGAATCGAGCATGTACAGGGTGCCCTTGATGTTGGAGGTCGCATCAGTGAGCGCCCGGTCGATGACGAACTTCACGGCCTCGGCGTTGAACGCCGTGCCGTCCTGGAACTTGACGCCGGTACGCAGCTTGACCGTCAGGTTCAGGGGGTCGTCGAGCTTGTACTCGGTCGCGAGCATCGGCTGCAGCTTGCCCGAGGAGTCGTAATAGAACAGGGTGTCGTAGAGCAGGCGCATCTGCGTGATCTCGCAGGGCGTCTTTTGCAGCACGGGGTCGAGGCTGTTGGCCTGCATCGAGCCATAGCGCAGAATCGCGGTCGTGTCGGCGTCGATGACGGGACGGGTCGTACCGACCGTGCCGCCGGCGACGCCGAGCGTGGTCGACGTCGCGCCACCCTGACCCGACGGCTCAGAGCTGTCACCGCATGCTCCTGCAATGATTGCAAAGACAGCGGCAAATCCGAGTAGCGCAGTTCGCCTCTTGGTCATCAGGCCCCCCCTGGACAACGGCACGCCCCACCGACGGGTCGTTCCGAGTCCGCCAGCTTAGTCACACCCCCGGCCCCATTCGCCAAGCCGAAGGCCTACCTGGCGCCCACGGCGCCCGGCAACGCTCGGGGCGAGGGCGTTAGCGTGGTGTCGTGGCGGCACAAAAGCACAAGGGCGCTACGCCCGCGACCGCCCTGCTACGCCAGCGGGGCGTCGAGTTCGCTGTCCACGAATTCACCCACATGACGGGCGAGCGCAACTACGGAACCGTCGCCGCCGAATCGCTCGGCATCGACGCCGGCCGCGTGTTCAAGACGCTGCTCGCCAAGGTCGACGGCTCGCCTCCGCCGGGGGTCGCCGTGGGGATTGTTCCGGTCAGCGAACAGCTCTCGCTGAAGGAGCTGGCCCAATCGCTCGGGGCCAAGCGGGCCGAGATGTGCGATCCCGCCATCGCCGAACGCCTCACCGGCTACGTGGTCGGGGGCATCAGCCCCTTCGGTCAGAAGAAGCGCTTACCGACCGCCATCGACGAGAGCTGTCGCGACCACGGGACCATCTTCGTCAGCGGCGGCAAGCGGGGCCTCGAGATCGAACTCGCGCCGGACGATCTGATCGCCGTGCTCGACGCGGTCGTGGCGTCGATCGCCGCACGCTGAACCATCGCCCGACTCGAGACGCAGCCAGACCAAGAGGAACGTGGCCAACACGAGATGGAAGAGGCTCGGCAGCGTCGCGTGCAGCCAGCTGTTGCCGGCGGCGAAGGTCAGCCCTGACACCAACCGCACGACCATCGAGCCGAAGTAGACCATCGCCGCGATCGTCATCGGCAGCCGCAAACGAGCGGGGAGCAACGGCCGGCCGGACATCGCACTGCGGATGACGACGACTTGCCCCACGACGATCGGCAACTGCAGCAGGATGAGCACCCAGTACGGGAGCGCGCCGCTCTGCCAGCGCTCGAAGTCGGGCAACGCGTCCACGCCGACGAAGTACTGGATCAACTGCACGACGACCCGGAGAACGAACAAGCCGCTGAGGATGTACAGCAGGGCGATATGACGGCGAGTGCGATTCGTAGGCATGGTTGCAGTATCCGAGGTCAGCGGCGCCGGGGCATCGGGCTTTCCCCCCAAAGGGCTTTGGGGGATTCTCCTCATGCCCGGCGAGGCGTCCGTGCCCCACACTCGCTTCATGGACACCACATCGGTTTACGAAGCACACGTCACGGCGCTCACGGAGAGCCTCGGCTTCCGGCAATTCGAGAGTGGCCGACTCACGAAGGATCAATACGATCGCTTCATCCTCAACGTGGGGCGCACCCACACGAAGTCGCCGCAGCTGTTGGCGTTCCTCTTCTCGATGGCGCCGCCCGCGGCCGCTGCGAGCATCCGGGGCAACATGCTCGAAGAACTCGGCGTCGCCGACGAGCTCGGCCAAGCCCACCCTGCCCTGCTCGAACAGCTACTTCACGGCGCGGGCCTCGCGCACCGCTCGGCCGACATCCGCGGTTTGGCGGAGATGGACATGCGCCGGCTCGTCACCGAGTCGCTCCTCTACGAGTCGCTGGCGCAGGTGGGCCTGGCGGCGATGATCGAGGTGACGGCCTTCGAATACATGCTGTCGCGGGTGGCGGACCGCATGGCGACCGCGTTGGCCACACACCGCGGCCTCAGCGCGCATGCGATCGAATGGTTCACGCACCATGGCTCGGTCGACATCGGGCATGCCGCGACCGGCGTACGCAACATCGAGACGTACGTCGAATACTACGCAATCGACGACCACGACGCGACGACGATCCTCGAGATCGCGATGCGCGAGAACGCGTTCATCAAGCGCTACTTCGCTGACGTCACAACCGCTCTCGTCGCGACCACTCTCGTCATCGAGCCGGCGCGATGAGCACACTGCGAACCGCCACGATCTACCAACTGCAGATTCCTTTCGTCGAATCGTTCACGCATCACACCGCGCAGCGTCGATTCTGCGACTCGGTAGTGGTCAAGGTCGTCGATGACGCCGGCGTCGAAGGATTCGGCGAAGGCGTGCCCCGCCCGTACGTCACCGGCGAAAACCCGGCGTTCATGATCGACCACTTGGCCCACACACTCCTGCCGAGCGTCTTGGGTCGTGAGCTCCCGCTCATACAGGCACCGGCCGACCTCGCGCAGTTGGACGAATTCGTCGATCCGCGCCCGCCCGTCGGCGTTCGCTCGGACAATGCCTGTCGCTCCGCGTTGGAGTTGGCGATGTTGGATTGCTGCCTGCGCCGCCAGGGCACCTCGGCGGCCGCGCTCTTCGCTGTCGGCGGGCACACGGTGATCTACAGCGGGATCATCAGCGCCGGCGCCCTCGATACCGCACTGGCCCACGCCCGTCAGATGAAGTTGATCGGGCTCCAGCAGATCAAGATCAAGGTGGGATACCCCGACGATGTCGCGCGAGTGCGCGCCATCCGAGAATTGTTCGGGCCGACGGCGTCGATTCGCCTCGACGCGAACGGCGCGTGGACGCTGCCGGACGCGGTCGAGATGCTCGGCGCGCTCGCCGCGTTCGACATCGCCGCGGTCGAACAACCGCTCGCCGCCGGAGCCGTGGACGACCTCGTCCGCCTTCGTCAGGCGACGCCGATTGTGATCGTGGTCGACGAATCGCTCGTCACCGTCGCCGACGCGGACGAGCTCATCGAGCGTGGCGCAGTCGATGTGTTCAACATCCGGGTGTCGAAGTGCGGCGGGCTGTGGCGCGCGCTCGAGATCGCGCGACGCGCGGAGCGCGGCGGGGTCGGTGTGCAGATCGGCGCGCAGGTCGGAGAGACGGCCATCTTGAGCGCGGCCGGACGCCTGATCGCGGCGTCGGTGTCCAACCCGATGTTCGTCGAAGGTTCATACGGCACGCTTCTTCTCGTCGAGGACATCGGCGCCGAGGAAGTGCGGTTTGGGCGGCGCGGCCGAGGTCGCGTCCTCGGCGGCCCGGGCCTCGGGTTGTCGATTCGAGAGGATCGTCTGCGCAAACACAGTGCCGACGTTGTCGAAGTGCGCTTGCCGGTGGATGCGCGATGACCTCGCTCCTCAGCGCCGCACTCAAGTTGCAAGAGGCGCGTCACGCCCGCCGCTTCGAGCGAGCGACCAGAGACCCAGCAGCCGCGCAGGCCCGCGTGCTCGACGATCTGTTGGCGCGCAACGCGAACACCGCCTTCGGCCGCGACCACCGCTTCTCCGAGATCGCGGGCCCCGCCGACTACGCGCGGTGCGTGCCCGTGCGTGACTACGAAGCACACCGCCCCTATGTCGAGCGCGCCATTGCCGGCGAGCGCGACGTGCTCACGGTCGACCCGTTGACGATGCTGACACTCACGAGCGGCACCACGGCCGCGCCCAAGTTCATCCCCGTCACTGCGAAATGGAGCGAGCAGATGGCTGGGCTCACTCGCTTGTGGATGTTCCACGCGCTGGCCCATCACCCGACGTGCTTCGACGGCAAAGTGTTGATGATCGCCAGCCCCGCGGTCGAAGGACATACCCCGAGCGGGCTGCCGTTTGGGTCGATGTCGGGCGTGGCGTACCGCCGCATCCCCCGCGCCGTCCGCCAGCACTACGCCGTGCCGTATCCGGTCTCGCTGATCAAGGATCACGACCTGCGCTACTTCATGACGATGCGTCTCGCGCTCGCCCACGACGTCACTGCGCTCGCCACACCCAATGCGAGCTCGCTGCTGCGACTGGCCGCGGTGGCATCGGCTCATGCCGAAGAAATGATCCGCGCGATTCACGATGGCACCCTCGGTGTGACGGCGCTCGACTTCGCCGGCGACACGGACATCACACGGCGCGAGGCGATGGACGAGATGGCGAGTGCGGTGCAACCCGACCCGGCACGGGCACGCGCGCTCGACGCGATCTGGCACGAACACGGCGCGCTGAACCCCCGCCATTGTTGGCCGAATCTGGCGTTCATCGGCTGCTGGCTCGGGGGCAGCGCGGGCATTCACGCCGACCATCTCGATCGCATGTTCGCGGCGTCCACGCCAAAGCGCGATCTGGGCCTCATCGCGAGCGAGGGACGGATGACGGTGCCGCTCGCCGACGGCTCGGCGGCGGGCCCACTTGCCGTGCACGCCAACTACTACGAGTTCATACCGGAGGACCGCATCGACGACGTCGATCCGCCGGTGCTGCTCGCGCACGAACTCGAGGGCGCGCAGCGTTATTACGTCGTCCTCAGCGGCGGCAACGGTCTCTATCGCTACGACATCAATGACATCGTCGAGGTGAGGGGCTTTCACAATCGGACCCCGAAGGTCGCGTTCGTGCGCAAAGGCCGGGACATGGTCAGCATCGTCGGCGAGAAGTTGCATCTCAACCAGATCCAAGCGGCGGTGCGCCACGCCGAGATCGACAGCGGCTTCGAGTCATGGCAGTTCCGTCTCATACCGGACGTCGATCAGAGCCGGTATGACTTGCTCGTCGAATCGACCGGCGACGCGCCCTCGACCGTGCAGGCGCATCGCTTCATCAACGCCTTCGACCGTGAACTCGCGAGACACAACCTCGAATACGCGTCGAAGCGATCGTCGTCGCGGCTCGGCGCCCCGCGGCTGCACGTCATGACGCCGGGCTGGTCGGAAAGCTTGTGCCGAAGCGAGTTCGCAAACGGCAAACGCGAGGCCCAGCACAAGTGGACGTCGATCGTCGATCAATGGGACCGCGTCAGTCGTGAGCACATCCTCGCGACAGCCGCCATCGTGTAGTCGAGCGCCATCGTGTAGTCGAGCGCCGTCGTGGAGGCGCGCCGGCGATCACTCGACGCCGTGCTCCAAGGCGTAGCGCATCAACTCTTGCTTGCGGGTCAGATGGAGCTTGCGCAGGATGTTGCGGGTGTGGTTCTCGACCGTCTTGGCCGAGATGAAGAGCGCTTCGCCGATCTCCTTGTAGCTGTGGCCACGCGCGACGTACTGCAACACCTCGCGCTCGCGCTCGGAAAGGCCTTCGGCCGACTGGTCGGCCTTCTTCACGCGTCGGAACTCGGTGAGTACCAGCGCGGCCAACGACGGTGAGAAGACGGGCTCGCCGTGCGCGGCCTTCCACAACGCCGCGCGGAGGTCGTCGGCTGCCGTCGACTTGAGGAGATAGCCGACCGCTCCCGCGGCGACGGCGTCGAGCAGATCGCGTTCGGCCTCCGAGACGGTGAGGATGACGACCGCGGTCATCTCGCCGCACTCACGCGCCACGCGCAGGCCGCCACCCTCGGGCATGTGGAGATCGCACAGCACCAGATCAGGTCGGTGCTGCTGTATCGCCGCGACGGCCTGCTTGGCGTCGGCCGCCTCCCCCACCACGAGGAAGTTCTCGCCGAGGTCCGTGCGCAGCCCGGTGCGCCAGATGGGATGGTCGTCGGCGACGACCACGCGAACTTGCGTCAGCGAACCCACAGTCGGACCTCCGTACCGCGACCGCGGCTACTGTCGACCTCGACGCGCCCTCCGGCATCGTCGATACGGCCGCGGATCGACCGCCGCAACCCTTCGCCCGCATGCGCGGAATCGAAATCGAATCCGCAGCCGTTGTCGCGCACGGAGCAGAACACGGTGCCATCTTCGTCGCCCGGCTCGGCAAAGACGAAGATGCGCGCTGCACCGCTGTGCTTCGCCGCGTTGGTCACGGCCTCTTGCACGGCACCAACCAACGCGCGCGCGACGCTCGCATCGACCTGTGGCAAGTCATCGGCTAACGCGACCTGCACGTCGACGACGTGACGGCGCGCGACGAGATCGCAGGCTGCCCGCAGTTCGGTCGAAAGGTCTGCCGCCGGGCGGCCGCGCTCGAACAAGTAGCTACGCAGATCGCGCTCTTGCTCACGGGCGAGCGAGCGCAACTGGTCGTCGTCGCTGCGCCGCTGGATGACCGCGAGCGTCTGTAGGACGCCGTCGTGCAAGGTGCGGGCAACCTCTTCGCGGGCGCGGACCGTCGATATCTCGGTCTCGGCTTCGCGCAGTCTCGTGGCGACCGTGCCCGCGGCGATCGCGGCGAGCCCGAAGAGTGCGGACTTCGACGCCGCAGACACGGTCCAGTCGACCGACCCCCGCAACAAGCTCTCACCGGCGAAGCTGGCCGCCGCCGCCACAACCGCAGCGAGCAAGCCGCGCCCCATGCCCCACAGCACGGCCGCGGTGATGATGCCCGCGGCGGGCCACGCCCACGGCAACGACTGCTCTCGGCTTGCGTCGTAGACGACGCCGTCGAGCACCAGCAGCGAAAAACCGACCGCCAACTCGAGCGCCACGAACCAGGGCACGAACACTGCGTTGGCCCGGCGCGTGACGAAACCCGTGGCCGCCGCGGTAACGGCGGTCGCCACCGACAACGCCGTGATCGCCAGCCCCGCACGGTCGAGATCGTCGTGTTGCAGGATCAGGCCGAACCACGCCCACGCCAGCGTCGCCCACCGGAACGCGGCGATACCGCGCACCATGCCGCGATCGAACGCCAACCGGTCTCTGACCATCCGGTTACAGCGTAGAGCGCAGCCAGCACCGATTGGACCGACTGCGGGGCGCGCCGCCGTTAAGTTGTCGCGGTGCACTCGCCCGAACTGTTGCTCGACCATCTCGCCTTCCCCGAGGGGCCACGTTGGCACGATGGCTGGTTGTGGTTTTCCGACGTCACCAACAAGCGCGTCGAGCGCGTCGACCTCGAGGGCCATCGCGAAGTCGTGGCGACCTTCGACGATCGTCCGTCGGGGCTCGGCTTTCTCCCCGACGGATCGTTGCTCGTTGTCGCGATGACCCAACGTTGCTTGTTGCGGGTCACCGACGGCAGGGTCGAGCCCTACGCGGATTTGCGTGACTTCGGCGGCGACTTCGCCAACGACATGGTGGTCGACGCGGATGGCCGCGCTTACGTCGGCGTGCGCAGCGCGGCATTGAAGCCCGACCTCCCGGTGCCGCCACCACAGGATGCACCCGACCTCGTTGTGGTGGTCGATCCCTCTGGCAACCCGTCGGTCGGTGCCGATCAGATGGTGGCGCCGAACGGCACCGTCATCACACCCGACGGCCGCACGTTGATCATCGCGGAGACGTACGCGCATCGCCTCACTGCCTTCGACCGCGCCCACGACGGCACGCTGTCGCGACGGCGCGTGTTCGCCGAAGTCGCGGGCGTATACCCCGACGGCATCTGCCTCGACGACGAAGGCGCGGTGTGGGTGGGTTCGCCCTACAGCGACGAGTTCATCCGAGTGCGCGACGGAGGCGAGATCACCGATCGACTCACGGTGGCGGGCGGCGTGGCGTGCGCCCTCGGCGGACCATTCCGCAAGACGCTGTTCTTACTTGCGGTCGACAGTACGGCCCTGCCCAAACCCGGCACATCGATGAGCACTGCGCCGGTGCTCCATGGTGACACGGTATTCGACGGCGGATCGATCTCGACGGTGCCCGTCGACCGCAGCGGCGCCGGATGGCCGTAGCCGTCGCAACGATCGTCGATGAGATCGACCGCGAGCTGCGCTCGCGCGGCACGCGCGAGCGCGCCGAGCAAGAGAAGCGTTACCTCAAGAGCGAACTCGAGCACTACGGGGTGACGGTGCCCGCCGTGCGCACGGTTGCCAAAGCGGCCTACCGCGAGCACCCCGATCTCTCGCACGACGAACTCGCCGCCGTGGTGACTTCACTCTGGGCCGAGCGCGTGCACGAGCGGCGCATGGTCACCGTCGAATTGCTCGACCTCTATGCCGATCGTCTGCGGCCGGGCGACATGAAGTTGCTCGAGCGCCTTTTGCGTGAATCGAAGACGTGGGCGCTCGTCGATGGACTTGCGGCAACGGTCGTCGGCGGTCTCATCGACCGTCATCCGAAGTCGGCCGAAGTGTTGGACCGGTGGGCTATCGACAAGGACTTCTGGATACGACGGTCGGCGCTTCTCGCGCTACTCATCGCACTGCGCAGAGGCGAAGGTGATTTCGAGCGCTTCTCGCGTTACGCCGACGCGATGCTCGACGAGAGCGAATTCTTCATTCGCAAGGCAATCGGCTGGGTGTTGCGAGACACTGCGAAAAAGCGGCCGAAATTGGTCTACGACTGGCTGCTGCCGCGAGCATCACGAGCGTCGGGCGTGACGTTGCGCGAAGCCGTCAAACCGCTGTCGGAGCGCCAACGCGCCGCAATTCTTGCGGCCCGTTGAGGCGGCCTCGCTACACCGCGGCGAGAAGATCGTTGGCCGCCTTCACCGCGTCGGCGAGCGCGCCCAGACCGCCCGATGCGGGTGCCGTGAGGACGACCCGGTGGGCGCCGGTGTCGAGCAGGCGCCGCAACCGCGAGGGATCGGTGTCGAACTGCACGGTGAGCTCGAGCAACGACGTGTCCCACCCACCGTGCACGGCTTCGACTCGGGCGACATCGATCAGCCGTTGGATCCGCTCGGGCTCGCAACCGAGTGGGATGAGCCCGTGACCGAGACGGCCGGCGCGTCGCGCCGCCGCGACGCTGTCGCCGCCGATGGTGATGGGCGGCCCGAGCGGTTGCGCGGGACGGGGCGACGGATCGACGTCGCGGAACGAAAAGAATCGACCGTCGAACGACGCGCGCTCGCGTGCGGTCCATATCGCCCGCATGACCTCGATCGATTCGGTCGTCAGGCCGGCGCGCTGTGTACTGTCCACGTCGAGCGATTCGGCTTCACGATCGTTGCTGCCCGAGCCCACGCCGACGATGACTCGGCCGGCGGAGAGTCGGTCGAGGGTCGCGATGCGCTTGGCCAACACGATCGGGTGTTGATACGGCAACACGAGGACAGCCGTACCCAGCTTGATCGTCGTCGAATACGCGGCGAACAGTGTCAACCACTCGAGCGGCGACGGAAATGTGCGGCCGTCGGCATCCTTGCCGAGCGCCGGGTGGTCGCCGATCCACACGCTCTCGCACTCTTCCTGTTCGAGAAGCGACGCAAGGCGTTGCACGTAGTCGGGGTCGAGCAAGTCGGCCGACGTGTGCGAGACCATCACACCGAGCGATGCGGGCATGCGCTACTCCGTCGCGAACTGGTGGATCAGCGCAACGTGGCGGTCCATCGCGGCCGCAACCTCTTGATACGAAGCGGGAGGGACGCGCAGGATGCAACGGTCGACGCCCATCGCGGCGTAGTCGCGCAGGGCTTCGATCGTCGGCGTGCCCTGCTGCATGGTGACCGGGATGCGGTCACGTCCTGCTAGGGCGGCGGCGCGTTGAAGATCGGCGATCTTGGCCGCGAGTGCGGCGCCGTCGATGTGGCGCCCCGAGGCCAGCCAACCGTCCGCCATTGCCACGACCTTCTTGACGATCGAAGGCCCCGCGCCACCAATGAGGATCGGCGGCCACGGCTTTTGCACCGGCTTGGGCCAGAGCCACACCGGGTCGAAGTCGACGTATTTGCCGTGGTACTCGGCTTCGCGTTCGGTCCACAACAACTTGAGCGCGGCGAGCCGTTCGCGGAAGACCTGCTGGAGCGAATCGAAGTCGGTGCCGTGGTTGCGCAGCTCTTCTTTGTTCCAACCGGTGCCGATGCCGAACAAGAAGCGTCCGTCGGAGATCTGATCGAGCGTCGCGACCTCTTTCGCGAGCATGATCGGATCGCGCATGGTGATGAGACACGTGCCGGTGGCCAGCAACAAGCGTTCGGTGACCGCAGCCATCGCGCTGAGGCAGATGAGTGGATCTTCCATGTGCATGAACTCGCGGGGTAGATCGATGCCACCTTGCGGATACGGCGTGGCGCGGTTGCACGGCACATGCGAATGCTCGCCGAGGATGACCGATTCGTAGCCTCTGTCTTCGGCCATGCGCGCGAAGTCGGTGACTTTCACCGCGTATTCGGTCGCGAACATGACCAGCCCGAATTTCACAGAATGCGGCCGTTCACTGCGGCGTCGTACACCTCGGCGCCCACCCGTTCGCGTGCGATATCGCTCATGTCGGGCGCCTTGCGCAACTCGTTGCCGCCCTCGACGGCAAAGCTCTGGCCGGTGACCCACGACGACTCGGGGCCGGCGAGATAGCGGATTGCCGGAGATACGTCTTCGGGTGTGCCCGTGCGCCCCAAGGGCTTTTCGATGCGGAAGCGCTCCATGAGCGGTTCGTTGGCGTGAATGCGTTTGGAGTTCACGCTGTCGGTCTTGACCAATCCAGGCCTGACCGCGTTGACTCGCACCTGTAGGTGCCCGAGCTCGTCGGCCGCGACGCGCACCAGCGCCTCGAGCCCGGCCTTGCCCGCGCAATAGCCCGCCATATTCGGCCACACCATGGTCCCCGCATCGGAAGAGATGCACACGATCGAGCCTCCACCACCCGCGGCCATCGCGGGGACGCTGTATTTGATCGCCAGGAACGCGGGGTAGATCTGGCGTTGCGTGTCGTCGAGGAACCGATCGTCGTCGTACGCGAGCAGCGGTGCAATGTTGGCGGCGCCGCCGACCACCGAGACGCAGATCGCGTAGCGGCCGATCTCCGCGGCGGACGCGA
This sequence comes from Acidimicrobiales bacterium, assembly GCA_039934635.1. Classification (GTDB taxonomy): domain Bacteria; phylum Actinomycetota; class Acidimicrobiia; order Acidimicrobiales; family WLNW01; genus DATLFA01. The sequence continues at coordinate 8,550 of JBDTLT010000042.1, read as the reverse complement.
CGGCGCGCTGCACATCGGCGGCGCTCGTCGCGTCACCGGCCACACACGCGACAGTGGCTCCGGCTTCCGCCGCGGCGGACACCACATTGCGCGCCCGCTCGAGCGTCTCCAACGTGCGGCCCATCAAGACGACGCTTGCGCCATCACGGGCCAGACACGTGGCGGCCGCTCCCCCGAGCCCGCCGCCGGCACCGGTCACGAGCGCGGACATTCCTGTAAGTACACCCATCGCGCTAGGTATAGCCCTCAGTCCGCGCGCCGTGCGAGTTCATCGCGCAATCAGCGCGCGGAACATCGAACCGATCGTGACACTGTGCGACGGTTTGTCGACCACTTCGATCTGATCACCGGCTTGGACCATGCCGGGCTCGACGACGCGTAGGTAGGCACCCGGCAACGCCCGTTCGGTGAAGGTCTTGACCCAACCCTGTCGTCCGAGCCATACCGCGAACGTGCGACAGGGAAGCCGCGGCGATGTCACCTCCAAGACGAGGTGCTCGCCGATGCGCCAACGCTCCCCCACCAACGCTGCGGTCACGTCGATGCCAACCGTCGTCAGGTTCTCGCCGAAGCTCCCCGACACGAGCGGACGATCGAGGAGGGCCTGCCAAACGTCGAGGTCCTCGCGCGCGTATGCGTACACGGCTTGGTCCTCACCACCGTGGTTCTCTCGATCGCAGACGGCGTCGCCGGCGAGCCCACTACCCACCGCACCGTGGGGTCCAGAGTCCTTGGGGCCGGGAGCGCGAACGCTCACCGCGCCGGCGACCGGACGCTTATCGATGCCACTCATGCCGGACTTCGCCGCGATCGGCCGCGCCTGCCCGACATTGACCGACAGCACGCGGGCGATGTTCATGCTCAGGTCGCGCAGAACCAGTCATCGGGTGTCGTTGCGCTCGTATCGGTCGTATCGACGGTGGCGGCGTCGGGCGACGAGAACGGCGAACGGAACGTGAACGCGGCAGGCGACGGGCCGTCGCGCCGCAGGATGTCGAGTCGGACCTTTGCGTCGGTCTCCGTAGGAATCGTGCCGGCGGGGATCCACCACAGCACCATGTAGGCCTCTGACATCTTCTCGAACCATTGACCGCGTTGACGCACGACGTCGCGGTGCGCGCTGCGGTACACGAAGTCTGCGAGCGAGTCGATGGATTCCCACACACTCATGTTCATGAGCAACATGTGGTCGTCGAATGCGCGAATCGACGTGGCGTTACCGTCCTCGGTCTCGAGTCGCCACACGAAGCCGGGTGTCGAATCGGCGAGCGCATTGATCGGCTCGAGCCCGGCCACGAAGCCGGCCAACCGGGACGAATCAAGGGGCGCGAGAATGCGCCCGATGTTGCACTGCGCGAGGTGATACGTGGTCATGATTGCTCCTTGCGGCGCATCGCCCGCTCGTCGACGTCGAGTTCGTGGTGAAGGTACTCGTGGGCCAGCCAGCGCGTCGCGTCGCCCACAGTGCCCGGCCCCCAATCGCCGTGCAGGAACGGCGTCGTCTCGTCGAGTTCTTCGCTGAGCGCCACGAATGCTGCGGTCGCAGTGGGCAAAGCCCAGAGCGCGGGCGTCGTGGGCAGCGCGGTGTAGTTGCGAGCGATGGCCAACGCGTCGGGGTCCCATCCGACGAGCAGCGAGCCCGGCGCCACCGACAGCTGAACCCACCGCTCGGACCAGCTGCGAGCAAGGTCGGTCAGATGCCAGAGGTAGGCGGTCGCATTCCATCCGCCGTTGGCGTGTGGCGCGGTGCCGTCACGGCCTTCGAGCAGCGCCGCGTAGCGCGTTGGCGAAGTGGCGATCGAGTGCAGCGCGGTCGCCGGATCGGTCGACCAGTCGTAACCGCACCGTTCGCAACGATCAGGAACGCCGGCCGGGTATAACCAGTCCAGCGCGCCGTCGAGGAATGGTGAACGTTCGCTTTGCATCAGGCAGGCTCCCGCTTGGTGGCGATGATGACGCCGGTACTGAAACCGAGTTCGGCGGTCACGAGATCGGGTTGGCCGACCAAGGCGTCCCTCACCCGGTTGATCAGATCGAAGAGACCGTCGTCAGTATGCGCCGCGGGACTCATGTCGTCGACGACCAAGATGCCCCCGGGGCGCAGCGCGGCGATAGTGGCGTCGAGGCCTTCGGTCTTGCCGCCGGGTGCGTCGGCGAACACGAGATCGATGGGCGCCAAATTGCTCACGGCGCGGGCACCATCGCCTTCGACGAAGTGCACGTAGTTCGGCCACCCGCCCAGGGCAGTGGCCGACTGCAGCGCGGCGTCGACGTCAACGGTGTGAACGGTGAGATCGGTGCGCGAGCCGACGCCGTGCACGATCCACGCCAGACCGACGCCCGTGCCCGTGCCGAGCTCGACAATGGTGCCGTGAGGTCGTACCGCGGCGGCCAGCGACGCCAGCAACGCGCCGACTCCGTCGTCGCAGGAGAATTCGAATCCTCGGGCCTTGGCTCTCGCGCGGGCCAACTGCACGCCGGAAGGTTTCTTTGTCATGGGCGATGTTTGCACACAATCTGGTTGGCTAACGGTGTAATTGTTCGGGCGACCGACGTCCCCCACGGGGACGTTTTCGCGTAATCACCGACCGGCGAGGCGCGTGGATGCGGGCGTTACCCGCCTCGCGTTCATTACTGCGCGTAAGTGCTAGCAACAGCGTCCCCGCGGGGACGTCTTCGCGCGACCGTCGCTAGTTCGGCATCGGTGTGGTTGCGATGAGCCAACACGCGAAAGTCGCCGTGCCGCCGAGAAACGCGGAGGCAGCGCCCGCAACCGCCCTCTGCCGCGCGAACACGAGGCGCGGTCGTATCGACGCGAACGACAACACGGCGCCGAGCACGGCAAACGCGACCGCACTGATGGACGCGATCATTCGAGACCGATCCGTCACCGCGCTCAGGCCCAACGTGAGCGCAACCAACTGGAAGAACAAGGAAAGCAACACGCAGGCCACAATCTGGCTGGCCCCCACGAGTCCGTCCACGATCGATACGGTACCCCGCGGCCACACGGCGTTGGAGGCGCGGCACACTTGGGCGATGCTCGACGGTCGGCGACTGGTTCTGATTTTGGCCCTCGCGGCGTCGACTGCTCTGACTGTCGCACTCGGCATCACCGACCCGGGCGGCGCGGCCGAGTACCCGACCCGCTTTCTCGTGTGGAACCTGTTCCTCGCGTGGATCCCACTCGCGTGCGCGCTGCTGTTCACGTGGGTACACCGCCGCGTCGCGCGGCTGACGGTGGTCGCGTGTTGGCTTGCGTTCCTCCCGAACGCTCCGTATCTCGTCACCGACCTGATCCATCTGAGCGGGCACGATGAACTGTGGCGGCACGTCCTGCAATTTGGCTTCGCCGCTTGGACGGGCACAATTCTCGGCGTCGTGTCGCTGCGCATCGTGCACGTCGAGGTCGAGCGCCGATTCGGAATGATCGCCGGATGGTCGTTGGTGGCCATATCGACCGGATTGTGCGCAATCGGTGTAGTCATCGGCCGGTTCCAGCGATGGAACTCGTGGGATCTCGTCACCAGCCCGGGCGTCGTCGCGTCGTCGACGTTCGAATGGGCTCGCTCGCCGATCGCGAACGTGCGTTCAACCGGTGTGGCCATCGCGGTCGCGGCATTCTTCGGTTTCGCCTACATCACGACATGGGCCCTCGACGGACTCCAGCAAAAGGCCGTGGATCACCACGCGTAAGGGGTCACGGGCCGACATTCCAGACGCCAGGCCCGCCGAGATCGAACACCACACCGTCGACCCCTTCGAACTCCTTGATCGACGCGCCGCGTGGGATGCCGAGAGCGTCACTGATGTCGCGCCGATCGTGACCGCCCGCGTCCTCGACCCGACGGGCGACTGCCGCGAAATCGTCGACTTCGAACCCGATGTGGTGCAGACCCACGAACGCGGCTCCTCGTTCGGCTCCCGCGGCGGCGTCGTCAAGGTATTTGAGAATCGACAAGCTGATCGAGCCATCGGTGAGGACGTGACCGAACCCCCATACGGCGTTGACCTTGCTCACGCGCGAGAACTTGAACGAATCCACATAGAACTGCGCGGTGGCGTCGGGATCATTTGTCGCAATCGCGAGATGTCGAAGCTTGGCCACAGCGATCACCGTCCCGATCGGGCCGCGAGCAGGTTGTGGTCCCAGCTCTGGTTGACATCTGGGAGAGACGCCGAGCCGGGTAGACCGACGAACTCTCCGAGGAAGTGCGGTCGAGTGCCGCTCACTTCATCCCACAGTGCCTTGACCGTCGCCACCTTCTCCCGCGCTTGAAGCGGTCGTACGTCGGTGCGCGAGTAGCCCGCGGTCGACTGTGCGAAGGCGACCGCATCGATACCCGCGCCGCGGCAAGTCGCTACGGCGCGTGCGGCGTGGAAGTCCTGCGTCACGACGACCGCGTCGCGCACACCGAAGATGCGTCGGGCGCGCACGCAACTGTCGAACGTGGAGAAGCCGGCGAAATCGAGCGTGATGGACTCGGCGGGCACGCCGGCCTCGATGGCTAGGCGCCGCATACTCGTCGGCTCGTCATAGTCGGCCCGGCTGTTGTCCCCGCTCATCAACAGGTGGCCCACGACGCCGCGCCGATAGAGCTCGACGGCCCCGTTCACGCGGTCGGCGAGCATCAGCGTGGGAAATCCATTGCGGTCGAGGCCGGCGCCGAGTACGAGCGCCACCGGTCGCTCGGGCACGGCATCGACATTGGCGATCACGCGACCATCCGCCGCCCGTGCCGCCCACAGCTGCGGGAGCGACAACGCGCACGACGAGGCGCCGAGGCCGACCACGATCATCGAACGAGCCCATCGCCGATGGAGCAAGCGTCGAATCACGAGTCCGTCTCCCTCTGCCAGATTTGACGCGGCATTGCACCCACGATTGCATCATGCTGACACACAACATGAACCACGTGATAGCGAAGAAGACGGTGTGTTCGACATGTAATCGTTGAGGCGACCATGTCTCGTTGAGGTGATTGTGGACGACGAAGTGATGTTCTCGACCGTCGACGCCGGGTCGAGCCACGCGCAATGGGCGATGGCGCAGTACTTCACCGAGCTCGATGCTCGGTTCACCGACGGGTTCGACCCGGGCGATGCGCTCGCCGAGGCGGCGGTCGCGCTCAATCCGCCGAACGGCGCGTTCATCGTCGCGACGCGAGTGGACGAGGTGGTCGGCTGCGGCGGGATCCAATTCCTCGACCGCGACCGGGGCGAGATCAAACGTATGTGGGTCAGCCCGCGGGCCCGCGGTGTCGGTCTGGGCAAGCGACTCCTGGCTCGCCTCGAAGACGAGATCAAAAAATCAGGATATCCGACCGTCGTGCTCGACACGAACGGCTCGTTGACCGAAGCGATCGCGATGTACCGGTCGTGTGGCTACGAGCCGGTCGACCGCTATAACGACAACCTCTACGCGCAACTCTGGTTCGCGAAGACGTTGTAGCGCGCGGCCTTCAGCGCCGGTGGCGGCGGACCGCGAGAGGCGGTTGCAGGTAACTCAAAACAACGCCAGTCGCACGACCATGACGGCGAGTCACTCCCGGGTATGACTACCGATCGTGGGATGCCGCAGGGTGTGGGCGATTGAACTTCGCCCACACCTTTTTGCCTGCGGTTGTCGGCACGACGCCCCACTCGTCGGCGACGTGATCGACGATGGTCAACCCACGGCCCCCCTCCTCTGACGGGGCGTCCCTCAGGGCGGGCGAGGTCGGATCGAAGTCATGGACCTCGAGCACCAGCGGATCGTCATCCCAGGCGTCGAGACGGCCACCATCATGTGTGTGCCGCACGACGTTGGTCACGACTTCGGACGTGGCAAGTGTGACGTCATCGGCGAACTGGCCGCCTTCGCGCAGCAGCGGTTCGATCGCCCTGCGGGCCCGGCGCGGCGCCGATGCGTCATGGCCGAAGTCGATTGTCACGTCAGGATCACCTCGGATTTCGTCGGCCATGCTCGCCTGTACCCGACCCACCCTGCTTCGAACCCATTGAGGCGACGGGCACAATTCGATTGCTATGAGGGCGCGGGTTTCCATGTCGCCTGCAACATGAGTCGTTGGCCTTCGGGGTCATGGTCGGCGACGTCGGTCCACGGGATCGTGTGCACCTCGGTGCTCAACGCAGTAACCACCCTGCGGATCACCCACGGTGACCGGACGCCGCCGTGGTGGTAGCCGAGCCGCAAACCGACACTGCGGCGCGCCACCACGATGGCGTCGACCCGGAACTTGGCGGTGAAGCCGTCGAGGGGACCATCTTGCACGAGCCGTACATCGCGGACGGGACCGAGCAGCCGTCCGTCGGCAGTATGAACCTGGGTGGCGAAGAGCTCACTCAGCAGCATGATCGTTACCGGGGATGTGAGAGATGACATGATCGCGGACCCAACGTTCGGTGGCGAACGACGCGAGGTCATCGGCGTCGACGGCGAGGTCGATCACGGGACCGAAGTTGCGGACGACGCGAAACGGGATCCGGCTCGGATCATGGCCGTCCACGGTCGTGCTCGCGAAGAAAGCGACGAGCCAGTCGCCCACACGGCGCCGGCCCATGCGGCGCGCCAGCCGCCCGGGACCCGAGAGGATTGCCGTCGCATACAGGACCTTCTCGTCGTCGTCGTAAGTCAACTCGACGTCATCGACGTTGCCGCACAAGATGTCGTGGCGGTCGCGCAGTTGTCGGTCGAGTAGCTGCAGTGCCGCCCAAAGAGTGCGGCCGGTCGCCTCAGACATCACGCCCCCGCTCTCGTGATGATCATCAGTGGGATCGTGGCCAACGAAACGAGGACCAAGATCACGAGGTAGACCATCGCAACGAAGTTCATCGCTCGTCCGTTGCAGTGCTCTCCCACATAGTCGCGATCGTTCGCGAGTACGAGGATGGGAAAGTAGGTCAACGGAAGCGCGGCCGCCGCGAGCACGATTGAATACTCGGTGACCTTGACCGGGTCGACGCGCGTCATGCCGAAGAGTGCGCCGACCACGATGACGATGAGCACGACGAGGTGGAAGCGCGCCGCTTGGCGAGCGCGCACGTACTTGCCCCAGGGCCAGCCGAAGTACTGCCCGATGATGTAGCCAGCACTGAGCGAAGTCTCCAACGCGGCACCGAAGGTTGCCGCGAAGATCCCGATGAGCACGGCGGCAAGGCCGAGTCGGCCGACGACCGACGCGACCGGCAACGTGACCTGCGAAAGCAGACCGACGTCGATGTGTCGCGGCGCGAGGACGAGGTGACTGAGCGCCATAATGGCGAGCGACAGCGCACCGCCCAATGGGAACCCGATCAGCACGTTGATGCGATTGATGCGCAGATCTTTCTCGGTCCAGCGCTCCTCGACCGCCCCGCTCGAGAAGAAGAAGACCTCGTAGGGTGTCATCGCCGCGCCGAACAATGCGATCGCGTAGTACGCGTACGTCCACGGCGACTCGGTCGTCGGCACAGTGGGCGTAGCCGAGTCGTGGAACAACGTGCTCCAATCCGGGCCGAAGCGCCACACCGCGACCGCGAACACCAACAGGGACAAACCGAGCAACCCGAACACCCGCTCCATCGTCTCGAACGGCATGCGCCAGATCACCAGCCACACGAGGACGGCCGCCAGCGGGATGAGCAACAGGTAGTTGACGCTCGCGGCGAGCGAAAGCGCGATCGCGACGCCTGCGATCTCGGCCGTCAGCGTCAACAGATTGATGAAGAACGAGGCGGCGAGATTGGCCATTGCCATCCGTGGGCCGAGGCGTTCGCGCACGAGGTCGAACACCGCGCGCCCTGAGAGCGCGGCGACGCGCCCGCACATCTCTGCGTACACGACGATGCCGACAACGCCTACGACGACGGCCCACGCCAAGTTCATGTCGAAGCGTGCGCCGGTGGCGGCGTTGGCGACGAGATCGCCGATGTCGACGAACCCACCGATCGCAGTCAAGACGCCGAGGAACACCGCGAGAAGTCGCTTCATGTCAGCTCTTTGCGCCGTGCGACTCGAGAAATTCAGTGAGCGCGGTCTCGCTGCGTTCGAGGTCTTCGACAAAGAGGGCCAAATCGGCGAGGTTGCCGCGGCGCGCCGCGATGCGAACGTCGGTTACGTGCGTGAGGGCCTCTTGCATCAACGCGTCGAGTTCGTTGCGAAGCGCTTGGGACCGGCCATTCGGCGGTTGGATCGAATCGAACGTGCCGATGGTCGAGCTCAGTTCGTCTTCTGATTCGGACGCCAACATGCCGGCATACCCGCCGAAGGTCTTGCCGTCGCCGGCGGTCTCGGCCAGCAAACGCGCCGTCGCGACCGACGACCGCACCGACGCGGCGGTCGTGCGGGCCTTGCCCTCATAGGCCGAGTACGAGCGAGCCGGGGTGACGGGATGCGACACGCAGCCACTGAGACCGAGCACGATCAGAAGCACGATCGACGCTGGTGCCCACTTCGTCATCCGCTCCCCGATCTCGCCGAACGGATCGCCGATCCCCCGACGCGCACGAAGCGAAACTTGTTGCACCCGCGTTGTTCGACCCGGTCGTCGTGGCTATCGCTCAGGCGTA
>JBDTLT010000041.1:0-31619 GCA_039934635.1 Acidimicrobiales bacterium | reverse complement strand
CGTCACTCGCCGGCAACTGCGCCGGCCGGATGCACGTGCACTGCAAGCCAGCGCGTGCCGGCTCGCGTCTCGAGCACATGGTGCGGAGTGAGCGCTCGGATGAGGACCCATTCGCCCGCCGCGAGGGTTACTTCCGTTCCGTCGACCTCGAGCCGCGCCGCGCCATCGAGCACGACCACCCACTCGTCGTGCGGCTGCCGGTATTCGAACGAATCCGGCAAAGCGGAGCTGATGATCTCTTCGATGACCACGTTCTGTAAGCGAACGAGCTCGCGGAACTCTTCGCCCACCAACGGTGAACCCGACGTGGCGAGCGAACCTCGTTGGAGCATTACGTCGTCGACTCAGCCGGCGCGTACGAGATCGGGGTAGCGCTGGGCGGCCAGCTTGCGGAACCCCTCTTGCCAAGAAACGTCGCACTTGCCGATCAGAGCGAGCCGCCGCGTATTGTCGAACGCACGACCCGGGATGCCCTCGTCGGTATAGACGAACCGTGCTTCTTTGCCGACCAGCGCGGCGAGGAAGGTGACGTACTCCTCGGTGCTGACCGCGTCGTCGCCGCCCCAGTTGCAGATCGTGGCGGGCACCGATGCCACGGCGAGCAGCTTGGGCACCTGCGCGTTGATGTCGGCTTCGTCGATCGGGTTGAACCACGCACCGCCGGTCATCACCGGAATGTCGAGTCCGTTGACCAACATGTCGAGCTGATACGCCGGCAGGCCGCCGAGCGGGCTGTACGACACGTTCATGCGGGCGATCGTCGTGGGTAGATCGAGCGCGCGGGCGAGACCCCGTGCGACGCCTTCTTGCGCGATCTTCGTGATGCCGTAGGTCGGCGAATAGGGCGCTCGGTTGTCGCCGAGCAAGTCGGTCTCGAGATAGAGATGCGCGCCGTCGGGATTGTTGTCGTAAACCGCGGCCGACGACACGATCAATACCGACTCAGAGTTGGCAAAGCGATGCATCAACAAGGCCGTACCTTCGGCGTTGACCGTCATGGCGTAGTCGTAACTCGCGTCGAGGGACTGATAGATCGCGAGATGCAGCACATGATCGAAACGGTCGGGTAGCTCTGACCAATCGGGCGCGGCGAGATCGACGACGCGAGTGATGCACCCTGTGGCGTCGACGCGCTCACGGGTCGCCGGATCACCGAAGCGGGCGATGCCCCACACCTCGTTGTCGCGGGCGAGTTCTTGGACGAGCGGGAACGCGATCTGTCCTGCGGGTCCGGTCACGAGGATGCGCTTGTCGCGCAGTGTCGACATCAGTGGCCTTCGGGTCGGGAGAATGGGGTTCTCGGGGTAGGGACAACCCTACCCAACAGACGCCAGGCCACCGGATGGTGGTGCCGCGCTGCTTCTCGTACGGTGGAAAGCGTGATAGCGCAGATCCTTGCCCCGTGGACATCGACTCGAACATGGCGTGCCTTGGCCCACGTCATGCTGGGCATTCTCCTCGGGTCGATCACCTTCTCGATCACCATCGCACTGCTCGCGACCAGCGCGGGACTGGCGATCACCTTCCCGCTCGCGCTTCCGTTCGCATGGCTGCTCTTCACCTGTGTCCAAGCGTTCGGGCGATTCGAACGGTCGCGGCTCTCGGCACTACTCGATGTCGACATCGCCGATCCCCACGCACCGTTACCAGAAGGGTCCTGGTTCAAGCGGCTCATGGCCCGCATCAAGAGCGCCAGTCGTTGGCGCGAACTGGCCTACTTTCTCCTGGCGCTCCCCGTCGGCGCAGTCCAGTTCGCAGTGGCGACCGCCGTCTGGAGCGGGTCCCTGGCCCTCGTCGCGCTGCCGCTCTACGTCAACTCGCTGCCCGGCGACACCGCCGAATTCGGCTTGTTCGACGTCGGCTCGGGCCCTGGTGCGCTGGCACTGTGCGCGGTCGGCCTGGTCGGCATCGTCTTCATCGCTCCCTGGGTAACGCTGGCGATCGCGGACATCGACGCCGCGCTGGGTCGCGCGTTGATCGGCCCGTCGCAAGAACGGCGCTTGGCCGGAGAAGTGCGGCGCGTCGAGGCGCGGCGCGTCTCCGCCGTGGACAGCGCCGAGACCGAACGCCGCCGCATCGAACGCGACCTCCACGACGGCGCGCAGCAGCGACTGGTGGCGCTCGCGATGGACCTCGGCATGGCCCGTGAGCGCTTCGCCGATGATCCGGAGCACGCACAACGACTCGTTGCCGAGGCCCACGAGGAAGCAAAGGCCGCGCTGGTCGAGTTGCGCGACCTCGTCCGGGGCTTCAATCCGGCCATCCTGCAAGATCGTGGGCTCGATGCGGCGTTGTCGGCCGTCGTGGCGCGGTGTCCGATCCCGGTGCGACTCGACGTCGACGTGTCTCCCCGACCGGCGGCCACTGTCGAGAGCACTGCCTACTTCGTCGTGGCGGAGGCCCTCACCAATGTGGCCAAACACGCCAACGCCACCGAGGCCCGGGTCAGCATTGCCCGCCGCGGTGATCGGTTGGCGATCGACGTGACCGACAACGGCACCGGCGGCGCTGACCCATCTCGCGGCACCGGCCTGAACGGCCTCAGCGAACGCGTGCACGCGCTGGGTGGTTGGATGCAAGTACTGAGTCCCGCCGGGGGGCCGACGTCTGTACTGGTGGAATTGCCATGCGCATCGTGATCGCAGAGGACTCGGTGCTCTTGCGCGCCGGCCTCACTCGGTTGTTGAGCGAGGCCGGACTCGACGTCGTGGCGGCCGTGGGCGACGCAGTGGAGTTGATCGACGCAATAGCGCGGGTACAGCCCGACCTCGCGGTCGTTGACGTACGCATGCCGCCGACCAACACTGACGAGGGCATCCGCGCCGCTGTCGAGATCCGCCGGCGCTGGCCGGCGGTCGGCATTCTCGTACTCTCACAGTATGTAGAAGAGCGCTACGCCACCGATCTGCTCGCGGGCGACACTGCCGGCGTCGGCTATCTCTTGAAGGATCGGGTCGCCGAAGTCCGCGACTTCGTCGAGGCGGTGCGCCGCGTGGGTGAAGGCGGGACTGCGCTCGATCCTGAAGTCGTGGCGCAGCTACTTGCCCGCAGCCGCCGTCGCGACCCGCTCGAGCGGTTGACGCCGCGCGAACGCGAGGTGTTGGGGCTCATGGCCGAAGGCCGTTCGAATGCGGCAATCGCACTGTCGCTCGTCGTGAGTGACGGCGCGGTCGAAAAGCACGTGCGCAGCATATTCAGCAAACTCGATCTTCCTCCTACCGAACTCGATCACCGACGTGTCCTTGCCGTGTTGCAATGGCTCGGCGCGTGACATTCGCGGTACCGAACCAAGAGAACCACACCATGATCACTACTGCTCCTCCATCGACGCCCGTACCCGCACCGCCTTCGCGATCCTCGCGCTCCGCGTGGATCGTGGCCGGAAGTGTCTTCTGCGTGCTCTCGCTCGCGTACGGCGTCTACGCAGTCGTCGACCTGCTGTCGTTTGGACGTGACCACTATCAGCGCACGTTCACCGAAGCGGTCACCACCGTCGAAATCCACAACGGTGCCGGCTCGGTTCGCGTGGAGGGCACATCGGGCAACGAGATCGCCATCGACGCGTCGATCCGTCGAGGGTTGCGCAAACCCAGTCACACTGAATCGATCACCGGCTCGCGGCTCGTGCTCAACGCCAACTGTCCGTCGATGTTCACCAACACCTGCAACCTCAACTACGCCGTACGAGTACCCGCGGGCATCGCGGTCGTCATCCGCAGCGACGGCGGTGGTGTACGCCTCAGCGATCTGACCGGCAATGTCGACGCGTCGAGCTCAGGGGGCAGCGTCAATGTGGCGCGCATGAGTGGCACCCTGCGCTTGCGGTCGAGTGGCGGTGGCATCGGCGGTGAAGGGTTGCGCTCGGCCGAGGTCGACGCGTCTTCGAGCGGCGGAGGCGTCAAGCTCGCCTTCGCCGCAGCACCTACGTCAGTGGCGGTCGACTCGAGCGGCGGAGGCGTCACTGTGGAGCTGCCGACCACCACCGACTCCTACCAACTGCGCGTTTCGTCGAGCGGCGGATCGGTGTCGACCCCGGTGCGCTCTGACCCGGCAAGTCCGCGCATCATCGACGCACATTCGTCCGGAGGCGGCGTGACGGTGCGCTACCCGAGCTAGCGGTGCGAGACGGCCCTCCTGACGCACTACCGCACCTGCAGGTCGAGCACCCAGCCGCGGGACCGAATGGCATTGAGCGCCACCGCGGGCCACGTTTTCCAGGCGACCGTCGGCGTATAGGAGCTCGACTCCCCCACACCGGAAATCGTGAGCGAGAACTCCGGCTTGGCGGTGAACGAACCCGACGAGAATCGCCAATCGAGCCAACGGCATCCGGTGAGCGCCCCCTGCCCCACGACACGACCCGCCGCATCGGTCAACACGATGCTCTGACCATTTTGGAATTGCGCGAACCTGCCCGAGCCACCGCACGCGTCGGAGACGTTCATCCGTGAGTCGACCAGCACGGTGCCGGTCACCGTGTGCGTCGCCGGCGCACGCGTCGTCGTCGGCGCCGTCGTGGTCACGCGTGTCGTCGTGATGACCCGCGTGGTCGTCGAGCCAGTGGTCGCGGCCCGGGTGGTCGTCGGCGCGGTGGTTGTCGACCCTGTGGTGGTCACACTCGAGGTGGGCGTCGTCGTCGGGATCGTCGGCGTGGTCGTCGACGTGGGCGCCGCGCGGAGATTGCCCCGCGTTGTCGTGGCGGACACCGCCGGGGCGACCGTCGACGTCGACCCGGCCGTGGCCGCGATCGTCGGCGGTACGGTGATCACGAGCCCGTTGACGGATACCGGTGCGGGCGCCACGGCGGGGGCGACCGGCGCCGGGGACGTACCGCTCGTCGTGCTGCGCGTCGATGTGCGCGTCGATGCAACCGCGTGGAGGTCGGCGGCTCCGTCGCCGAGCATGAAAGCCGCCGCGGCACTACCAGTGAGCACGAGCGCCGCCACCGGCGCTGCCACCTTGACCCAGCCCGGCCACGACCGATAGCTCTCGGCCAGACGTTGCCATAGGGAGCGCTCAGTCACGCGGTTTGCCGGGGGCATCACTCCCGGCCATTGAAAGCTGCGCGGGACACCGTCGGGCCCGACCGACCACCCCTCGGGCAACAATTCGGGCGGGTACCACTCGCCGTTGCCCGAACGCCACCAGCCGGCGTTTGGCGAGCCGTCACCCGTCATATCTCGCGATCCTCCGACTCAATGCGCGTTTCATCGATGCCGGGGAAGCAAATTTCGATGGTACAGCGGCACGTTGTCGGCGAATAGGCCGGCGGCATGGGCCGACCGCACGTTTTCAGAGGCCAGGCGTCAACAACAAGTGTCTACTCACGTCGCCCGGCATGTGATCGGACATCGTCTTCGATTCGAAGCGCCACGCGCCGTCGACGAGGCGGAAACGATCCTCATAACGATTCGTCCACACCGGCTGCAACGGAAAGTCATCGACCTGTTGGAACACGACCACATATGAGCGACAGATTGCCGTGCCGGTCGCCTCGTCGATCTCGACGATCGGGTTGGTGATCACGTGACGCGTATGCGGAGTGCCGGTATCGGGATAGCGTCGCGTATTGCGTTCGTACATTTCTTGTATCGCCGTGGCGCCGACACAGGGAACACCGTCGCCCGTGTTGATCGTCGCATGCTCGAATAGGCGGCCGATGCCCTCGAAGTCCCCGCTGTCGATGAGTTCGGGATAGCGATAGACGAGGTTCAACACCGCCGCGTACGCCTCTGTGAATGTCATCACGGCACGAGCGCTTGGGACAGCGGCAAGATACGCAGGAAGTTGTCGTGGTAGAAGCGTCGCTCGGTTGCCGCGTTCGCGCTTTCGAGATTCTTGCGAAAGCGACCGAGCGGATTGCGGCCGCCCTCGACGTGCGGATAATCCGACGAGAATAGATAGAGGTCGTCAGCCGATTCGTCGATCAACGCGGCAACGTCCTCGAACGGGAACGGCGTGAACGCCAACTGGTCGCGGACCTGTTGCGATGGCGCACGCGTGAACGCGCGGACGTCGGGCGCGAACTTCGCAAGGTTGTCGACCGCGTGGTCGAGGCGTCGCAGCATTCCCGGCACCCATGTCGCGCCGAGCTCGATCACTCCCCCGCGCAAACCCTGATGGCGCTCGAGCACGCCGTCGAGTACCAAGACCGAAAGAAACTCCTCGGAGGACTGGTGCAGCAGGGGAAAGTCCTTGAGCCGCAGCGCTTCACCGCCACCGGCCCATCCGGGCGCCGGTGGCCGGCCGGTGTTCATGTATTCCTCGCGGATTTCGATCGGCTGCGCGCCGACGTGCAGCATGAACGGCACCTGGGCATCGGCGAGGCGCTCCCAGATCGGATCGAGTTCGTCGTGACCGGGCGACCGTCCACCGCACGGCTCAGCCGGCACCCACACGGCGGCGCATCCGAGTTCGAGTGCCACATCGATCTCACGCAGTGCCGCAGCGGGATCGGTGAGTGACACGACCGCCACCGGCAGTAGTCGATCGTCGACCGCGCAGAATTCGGCGATGGCATGGTTGAACGCGCGACAACCCCCGTAGCGCACCTTCATGTCGTCGTGGTGCAAGAACGACGCGAGAGCGAACGATCCGAAGACGAGCTGCGCGTGGAAGCCCAACAGATCGAGTGCGTAAGCTCGTTCGGTGGGATCGAACGCGCCGAGCGCTTCGTAGGCCTTGGGCCCGCCGATCACATTTTGCTCGAGTACCGCGATCTGTTCGGGCGAGTGGCGCTTGCTGTGCGCATAGCGCGCTGCCCCCTCGCCCTGTGCCCCGCCCGAAGCCGTCGACAGCGGCGGCAGTGCATCGATCAGCCAGCTGTCCGCGTGCCGGTGTAAGAAGTCGGGCAACTCCATGATGTGGCTATCGGCATCGAAGAACGTGCCACCCACTGCGTACGGCATGGAGCCGATGCTACTGGCGAATCCGCAAGCGGTCGATCGGCGCCGCGGGCGAACGATGGCTAGCGTCGCCGCCATCATCGACGGAATCGGGGGACGCCGCCGTGCAGTTCTGGCAACACATCGCCTTCTTGGAGACGGAACAGCTGGTCGATGTCGCCCGCCACGCGGAGGCCGTGGGCTTCACCGGGATGATCACTGCGGATCACCAGATCTATCCCCGCAACCTGCGTTCGAAGTATCCGTATACCGCGGATGGTGCGCCGATGTGGTCTCCCGAGACGCCTTGGCCCGACTCGTGGTGTCTCATCAGTGCGATGGCTGCCGCGACCACCACATTGCGCTTCACCAACTCGGTCTACATCGCTCCCGCGCGCAACCTGTTCACCGTCGCAAAGCTCGTCGCAACTGCCGCCGTGATTTCGCGCGGGCGCGTATCGATGGGTGTCGGTGCGGGTTGGATGAAGGAAGAGTTCGACCTCAACCACACCGACTTTTCCACTCGCGGCCGGCGTCTCGACGAGATGATCGAGGCGTTGCGCGTGTTGTGGCGTCCCGGATGGTCCGAGTTCCACGGCGAGTTCTACGACTTCGATGAATTGATGATGAGCCCATGGCCTCCGGCGGACGTGCCGATCTTCGCCGGAGGAGTGAGCGACGCGGCAGTGCGCCGTGCGGTCGAACGTTGCGACGGTTGGCTCGGTGAGGGCGCACGCTCGCTGGCCGAAGTACTGAACTGGACGACGCGACTGCGCCGCGAACGAGCTGCGTCCGGGCGCGCTGAGCGACCCTTCACCATCCTGACCGCGGTCGGCGAGCCGCTCACACCGGCCGTCGTGCGCCAACTCGAAGACGCGGGGGTCACCGGTCTCGTGTGCGCGCCGTGGATGACCGCCGAAGTCAGCGAAGGCAACTTTCGCTCGACGCTCGACGTCAAGCTGGCGGCCATCGACGAATTTGCCGAGACCGTGATGGCGCGCGTCTGAACGCGCCGCTACGGCCCGGTGGCGGCAGCTTCGGTAGCACGAGAGCCCATCCCGTGTGCTGCGTAGGCAGCCAGCAACGTCGGCATCAGCTCGTCGAAGCGGGCCCGGTCGGTCTCTCGCGTGAACTTGTCGGGCAGCTCGCTGCGATCGCCGTAGAAGCTGACCAACGAGCAACCCTCAGGGCCACTGCGCGTCGGACCGTAGACGGATTTCGCGTCTTGCACGCGGAAATGGCCCGGTCCGTACCACGTGCGTCCGACTCGCAACGAGCCTTTGAGCACGAGCGTGCAGTAGTCGGTGTCGTGATAGTGCGTCGCGAAGTCGAGGTCTGGTGGTATCACCTGCACGACCATCAACGGCCCATGTGGATCGTCACCGAATTCGAATCGGGTCAGCCCGAAAAACTGCTCGGCCAGCTTTGGTTCGTCGATGGTGAAGCTGACGCGACCGCCCTTCTTTGCCACGTCGAGGTTGGTGGTGATTGCCATCCGTGCTCCTTGCGCTATGCGAGATGCCGGGCCAAGAAGGCCCAGACTTTGCTCCACCCGTCGAGCGCCTGCTCTGGCCGATACATCGCGGGACGCTGATGGTAGAAGAACCCATGGCCCGCGTCGGGATAGATGTGGAACTCGTACACCTTGCCCAATCGCTGCAACTCGGCCTCGTGGATGGCGACTTGCTCGACGGGCGGCGAGCGGTCTTCCGCACCGAACAGGCCGAGCAGCGGACACGTGAGATCGATCGTGTAGTCGATGGGCGCGACCGGCTTCTTGTCAGTGAGATCTTTCTCGTCCATGACCACTCCGCCGCCCCACAGGTCGACGACTGCCGCGAACGCGTCGGATCTGCACGCGGTGAGATACGCATGACGCCCACCCGAGCACGATCCGAAGACGCCCACCTTGCCGTTGGAAAGTGGCGAAGCGCGCAGCAGCTCTGCTGCCGCGTCTGCGTCGGCAACGACCTGCTCGTCCGGCACGCCCCCGTCGGCCCGCACGATGGCCGCAACCTCGTCGGGAGCGCCGTGGCCGGCGCGGCAATAGAGATCGGGCGCGATCGCGAGATAGCCGCGAGCGGCAAAGGTACGCGTGGCCTCCTTGTACCAGTCATCCCAACCGGGCATGTGATGCAGTAGCACGACGCCGGGGAACGGGCCCGATCCTGTCGGACGCGCGAAGTACGCGTGGATGAAGTCGTCACCGACGCGCAGCATCACGGTCTCGGCCAGCATGCCCTCGTACTCGTCGGTTGTCGTCACCGTTCTCCTTCCACAAGCCGCTCGTCGCGCCACCTGATCGCTTCGTGGCGACCCTGTTCGCGGAGGATGCGACTCCATTCACCGACGCCGGGACTTTGGCGCGCAGCGGCGTTGGCTTCGGCTGCGAAGCTCTGTAACTGCGCTCTTCCCATCAATTCGACCGACCGGTTGATGACCGCCTTGCTCTGCGCGAGCAACTCGGCGGGAAGCGCAGCCATGCGACGCGCCAGCGAATCTACTGCGTCGTCGAGTTCTTCATCCGGAAACGACTCGACGACGAGCCCGATGCGGGCGGCGGTGCGACCGTCGATGGCGTCGCCGGTGAGCAAGAGGCGCTTGGCCCACTGCAGGCCCAAGTAGTAGATCGCCGTGGCCGAGTCGGGAAGCCCCGAACCGTTGCGCACGGACGGGAAGAAGAACGAGCAGTCGTGCGACGCGAGGACAAGGTCCGCATGCAACGCGATCTCTATGCCCCATCCAACGCAGTACCCGTGCGCTTTGACCACGACGGGTTTGGGTAAGGTCCACAGGTGCATCCATCGATCGGCGGCTCGTGAGATCTCCGCTATGTCGTCATCCATCGTGTGCAATGTCGGGTCTTGCCGCTCCGGCCGGTCTTCGACATCGACGCCGGCGGTGAAGGCCCGGCCGTTGCCCTTCAACACGACCACGCGCACCGACGGATCGTCGCGGGCCTCGATGAGTCGGGTGCTGAACGAGTCGCACATCGCGAACGTCAACGCGTTGAGCTTGTCGGGGCGATCGAACGTGATCGTCGCGACACCGTCCGCCACGCCGTATCGCACCCATTCGTCATCGACCACGCGTCAGGCTCCTTCCGGCCGCACTGTCCCCTCGTGCATCATTGCAGGCCCGAGCGGCCGTGCAGAGCGCGAAATTCAGGCCTCGGTCAGGTCATGACTGGCGACGTCCTGACAACTCGCGCGCTCAACCGCGCCACCCTCGAGCGCCAATTGCTGTTGCGCCGAAGCCCGATGCCGGTGCGAGACGCGGTCGAGCACCTGGTCGGCCTGCAGGCACAGGTCCCGCTCAACCCCTACGTCGGTCTCTGGTCGCGACTCGAGCGCTTCGACCCCGCCGTTCTCGGTCAGCTGATGATCGATCGCGTCGTCGTGCGCATCGTCGTCATGCGAGGCACGCTGCACTTGGTCACCGCCGACGACTGCCTGCTGCTGCGCCCGTTGGTCCAACCGGTGCTCGACGGTGAGCTCGCCCGCCACAGCGAATACGCCGTGTCGCTCGTGGGTGTCGACATCGACTCGGTATTGGCGTTCGTGCGACCGCTGCTCGCCGAGCGGCCGCTCACCGGCCCGCAACTGCGCGCGGTGATCGCCGCGCAGTTCCCCCACCTCCACGCGGCGGCGCTGGCCTACGCGTGCCGCAATCGGCTGCCGTTCGTCCAAGTACCGCCGAGGGGCATCTGGGGCAGGTCCGGTCAAGTCGCGTCGACCACTGCCGAGGCGTGGCTCGGACGACCGCTGGTCGCGGACGGGTCGATCGACGACGTGGTGCTGCGCTATCTCCGTGCGTTCGGTCCCGCGTCGGCCGCGGACGCCGCCGCCTGGTCGAGGTTGACCGGCTTTCGCGAGGTGCTCGACCGGTTGCGCCCACAACTGCGCCCGTTTCGCGACGAGCGCGGCCGCGAGCTGTTCGATCTCCCGGAGGCTCTTCGACCTGATCCCGATACCCCTGCGCCGCCTCGCTTCCTGCCCGAGTACGACAACGTGCTGCTGTCACACGCCGACCGCACTCGATTCGTCGACCCGCGCCACGCGAGCATCCGGTGGGACGCGCTGATCGGGCGGGGCACCGTGCTGGCCGATGGGTTGATTGCCGGCACGTGGCACATCGACCGCGATCGCAACGATGGCCGCTCCACGCTCTTCGTGCACCACTTGCCCCATCTGACCAAACGCGCGTTGCAACCGATCGCGTCAGAGGCAAAACGGTTCGTTCGATTCCACGAGGGCACCGCCGCCGCGCACGAGGTGCGCTTCGTCGCGTCAGCCGGGTGACATCGCCCGCAGTGTCGCCCGATCGAACGAGCCCGCCGGTTCTTTCACGGCCCGGTAGCTGCCGCCGTCGGGGCCAGTGAGTTCGAGCACGACTGCATTGGTGCTATCGAGTTCGGTAACGAGCGGCGCGTTCGCTCCCCAGCCGATGACAACGTTGCCGTCGGTGCTGACCCGCACGCTGCCCATGGTGCCCACCTGACCGCCGTCGGGCCGCGCGAAGCTGGCGATGAGCGTGGCCGCGTGCCCGATCGTGTCGATTGCATACACCGCGGCTCGCGTCGCACCCGTACTGTCGAGGCGATTGTCGAACAGCGAAACGCTGCCGTCGGGCAACAAGCGTGCATCGTGCAAACGCTTGGGCCCGCCGAGCGGGTCGTTGAGTATCAGCAAGGACGGGGCGAAGTCTTTGTTGGCGGTGGTGCCGCCGAGCTTCCATGCGATGGTGCTCGTCGCTCGCGTGATCCGGAATACTGCATCCATGTGCCGCGCCGACACGATGTAGTCGCCGTTGGGTGCAACGTCCAGCCCGTTGAAGTGTTCGAGGTCCACGACCGAGGTACCGGTGAGGTTGAACCGCACCGGATACGTGCTCTCGGTGATGTTGATGTGGTCTTCGGCCTTCCATTCCCACACGAGCGCGCCCGTCGGATCTATCTCCTGGATGCGGCCATGCACGACGGATTCGTCCGCGGTGAAGCCGGCCCCGAGGGCTCGCAGATCCACGTGGTCGAACTGCTGGTATGCGAACAGCGCGAAGTTGCCGTTCGGCAACGCGAGCATGTCGTGTTGATCGGTCGGTGGGCCGACTGCGAACACCGACTTCACCAGCGTGCCGTCCAGTTGGTGGATCTCGTAGCCGCGCGTCGGGTCCACGCCAAAGCCTTGGCCCAACACGGGAACCCAGGCGAGCTGCCCTGCGTGCGGCCCTACCGACAGCCGTTTGAAGTCGAGAATCGGCGTCGATGCCTTGCGGTACCAAAGCGGTACACCACGCTCGTCGACGATCACCGCGTAGTGCGAACCCGGAGCGAACGTCGCCGGCGTGACCAAATACCAACCGGGTGTCGCCCTTCCGTACGAGATGGCGTGGATGGGCGGGAAATCGGGCGGCAAACAGCGCACGTAATAGCGGTCGACCACCGACGAGCCATGCAACACGTCAACTTCGATCAGCTGGTTGGGACTGACATCGACCGATGTCGACAGCCGGTTCAGTGCACTGGCCGCATTGATCGCGACGGTGTAGCCCGGCAGCGAAACCGCGGTGACGGCCAATGCGTTGACGCCGGCATCACAGATCACCGCGTAGTCATGACCAGCCGGCACGAAGTTGGTCGTCAATGACTTCGGGCTCACCGCGATAGAACGCAGCGGACCCGGGTTGTCGGTGACCGCCAGTAGGTCGACGATGACATCGACGCGCGCGGAAGCGTAGACGCAGAGCGTGCCGTCGGCCCCGAGCGGCACGGTCACCAAGTTCATGGCGGGCCGAACCGCGGCATAGTTCACCGACGACGTAGCCGGTTGCGTGCTACCACACGCAAACGCCGTCAGGTACCCGGAACCCTCGGCCTCTACTGCGACAACATCGACCATGGCCGTGCGTACTCCGCCGGGGATCTGCGGGACGTCCAACGACCGCGTCTCGCCGGCCGTGAGTGGTGTGCTCCAGCCACCCTCACCGGTTCGCGAGTCGACGAGGCGTGACGCCTTCGTCGGCACGACGAGTGCGCCATCGCCCCCGCCGAACCATCCCCAAAGGTCGACGATCAGGTGCGCGTCGGCCGAGAGATAGATGCAGAGCGAACCGTTGCCGAGACCGACGATGGCCTGTGAGGCGCGGTCTTCGCCGGCGACGAAGTTGACGTTCGACGCGACTGGGGGCGACCCACCGCAAGGAAACACGGTCGCAAAGCCCGCAGCACTCGTCTGCGTGACCGTAACGTTCACCGCGACCGCGGTGGCCGACGGCGGCACCCACGGCGTCATCACGAGAGTCACCACCGAGTCTGCCGCTACCGGTGCCGGCGGCGGGTCTGACGGCAATCGCGTGTCGAGGGCGCGGGTCGGTGCCACGTCGTGGAATTGACCGCCACCACTGCCGAACCAACCGGTGAGGTCGACGATGATCTGCGCGTTTACGGATGTGAAAACGCACAACTGCCTCGTCGAGTCGACCGGCGCGAGCACCATATTGGGCACCGGTGAATCGGCGCGCGTATTGACGTTGGAAATGTACGGGCGAGGAGAACCGCACGGGTATGCCGTCGCGAAGCCTTCACCTTCGGCATCGGTCAGCGTCACTGTTGCCGCGACGCCGGTTGCACTCGGCGGTACGACCGAGGACAGCGCGACGTGAACCACGCAGCCCGCACCAACACCGGTCGAGCCGACCTCTGAGCGCGTATCGAGCAGTCGAGTCGGCGTGATGGAAGTGAACCCACCGCCGACGCCGCCGGCAGGATCACCGATGGCGGGAGCGACACACGCGGCCGGCGCACCATCGGCGCGACCCGGTACGGCGACGACGCAGAGCGCACCGAGAGCGAACAACACCAGCCGCACCAGCGGCGCTGCCGCGGCACCAGAGCGAGCACCCGCGCGGAGGGCCATGGGGCCATGGGTTACCACGGGTGGCGCCCCGGGCACGGTCACGTCGCGGGACTCCGACGAGAAATGACCAAATGTTGACCTTTCGCCGTGGCTACATACGGGCCGGCGCCCGACAGGTTTCGGCCCGACAACGACGCAGCGCGTCGAGCGTCTGCTGGTAGTTCGCGAGGTCGGTGGCACTCGTCGAAGCGACCCGATTTGCGAGTTCGTAGGGATCGGTCGTGTAGTCGTAGAGCTCGTACTCACCGCTCTGATATTCGACGAATAGCCGGTTTGCGCTGCGGATCGCCGCGTAGCGCGTGGGGTTGTCGTCCGGTTGATAGTCGGGATCACCGGGCACAGCCGTCGGCCCCTCGTGCTCGACGAACACCACCTCGCGCCAATCCGCCGGCGTCGCACCTCGTAAGAGCGGCACCAATGATCGGCCATCGACGAAGCTGGGCGTCTGCACACCGGCGAGTGCAGCGAACGTGGGCGCCAAGTCGATGTTCATCGTCATCGCATCGACGGTGCCGTGAGTGATACCGGGTCCGCGCACGATGAGGGGCACGCGGATGTCGGTGTCGTACGCGCTCTGCTTGCCCGGCTGTAGCCGATGCTGACCGACGTGATATCCGTTGTCCGAGCTGAACACGAAGTAGGTGTTGTCGAGTTCGCCCGTGCGTCTCAGCGCGTCGATGACTTGACCGATCAACTCGTCGATGCCTTGCACCGCTTGTACGCGCCGGCGGTACTTCGCGTCGAGCGTCGTGATATCGGCCGCGGTCAGCGACGGTTGCACGGCGAGCCACTTGGGCTCGCCCTGGCCGCGTGCATTGAACGACGGTGACCGGGGTGCAGTCACTCCAGGAAATGCATTCGCGTAGCGATCGAGGACTGTGTAAGGAAAGTGCGGAGCGAACGTCGATAGCTCGAGAAAGAACGGCTGTCCGTCTTCGGCCGATTTCGAGATGAAGGTGTCGGCTCGCGCCCGCAGCACATCGGTCAGTACGTCCTGCGGCGAGTGCCCGTATTGCGTGAGCGTGCCGTTGTGATTCATCGTGTAGTCGACTTCGCGAAATCCGTCACCGGCAACGTCCCATTCGCTCCATCCCGGTGGCACGTACTCGAACAAGCCGGCGCCCCGTTGTTCGAGATAGCCGTTGAGATACTTGCCCATCAGCGCCGTTCGATACCCCGCCGACTGCAGCCAAGTGGCGATGGTGGACGACTCGAGGCCGAGCTGATGGAACTTCGCGAACCCATCCTCGTTCGTCAACACCGTCGTGTTGTGCGGATACTGGCCGCGCATCATCGACACACGAGACGGGCAGCAGACCGCCGACGTCACGTAGTAGTTCGTAAAGCTGATACCTGATGCAGCGATCAAACCGTTGAGCTTGGGCATGTACTGCACGAGGCTGCTGTCGAGATCGTCGGCGAGTACATAGACGATGTTCGGACGCTCGGTCGGCGCAGTCGACGATGTCGTCTGTGCCAGCGCTGCCGGCGTGGTCGATGACGGGGTCCCAGTTGTCGAGGACACATCGGCCGGAGTCGCGTGAGGCCCGTCACGGGTGAGTCCGAAGCCGACGATCACACCGACCAGCACTGCGATCGGCAACGCAACGCGGCGGAACATTGCGCAAACCTTACAAGTGCAGATCGACCACGGTGCGCCCGCTGGTGAGCCGCAGTTCGTGCTGCTCGAGGGCGGCACCGACCTCGTCGATGCGGATGCGCCGGCCCACCACCGGCCGGATTGCGCCGCGGGTGACGAGGTCGCACAACGCTCCGTGCACCTCGGCACCGACGCTCGACGGAAACGGATTGAGACCGGCGCGCCGCACTTGCAGCGGTACCTCGTTGTAGGAGAGCAACACGCCCACCACAGAGAAGTTGCCCGTCGAGACCTTGCGTAGCGGACGGCCGGTCATCCCCGACTGCACGTCGTCGTTGAACCCGACCGGAAGATAGCGCCCCTCGCGCGCCACGCACGTCCACGTGGTCTCGACAAGTTCGCCGCCGACGACATCGAACACGACCTGCGCGCCCCGACCGTCGGTGTGGCTCATCACTCGGTCGAACATGTCACCGGAAGCGGGGTCGATGACCAACGACGCGCCGAGATCGGCACACACCGGGCCTTTGTCGCCACCGGCAACCGCGATCACGTCCGCGCCCGCTGCGACACCGAGTTGGATTGCCGCGGTGCCCACGCCGCTGGCCCCACCCACCACCATCAGTGTCTCGCCGGCCACGAGCCGGGCGCGCTTGTGCAACGCCAAGTGCGACACGTGGAACGGCAATGTGAACGCGGCGGCCTCGGCGTCGTCGAGTTCAGCGGGCGCATCGAAGACACCGTGGGCGGGTGCGAGCGCGGAGTCGGCGATGCCGCCGAGAGCCATGGTGGTGATCGCGACCACGCGGCGACCGATCCACTGCGTCGCGCCGTCGCCCGCGGCATCGACCACACCGCACACATCCATGCCGAGCGTGAACGGCGGCGAGATCATGACGCTCGAGAGGGTGCCTCTACAGCGAGCGATGTCACCGAAATTCAGCGATGCCGTCGATACCGCCACGCGGACCGCGCCCGGGCCGGGCTCGGGAACGTCGACATCTCGGATCTCGACTGCCTCGACTGGCCTACCATGCCGCACGACCTGAGCTGCTCTCACAGCGACTCAACGTACACGCAGGAGGGGCACGCGTATGAAGGCATGGCGAGTACACCGTGCGGGACGGCCGTCGTACGCGCTACGACTCGACGACATTCCGAAGCCACAGCCCGGCCCGGGAGAAGTCCTCGTTCGCCCGAGCGCGGCGGCGCTCAACTTCAACGAGATCGACGGTTGCCACTGCCGCTACGCGACGATCAACCCACCGCTCCCGTACACCCTCGGTATGGAGGTCGTCGGCATCGTCGAGCAGGTCGGACCGGGAGCGGACCACTGGCTCGGTCACCGTGTCATGGCCACCGCGAAGGGCGCGTTCGGCGGTTACGCCGAGTGGGTGGTGGCTCCGGTCGACATGGTGTTCGACGCCCCTGCATCGCTCGACGATCACGAGGCTGCTGCGTTCTATTTTCCCTTCCATCTCGCGTGGCTCGGCGTACACGAACGCGGTCGCGTGCGACCCGGCGAATGGGTGTTGGTGCACGCGGCCGCCGGCGGGGTGGGCTCGGCTGCCGTACAACTCGCCGCGGCCGCCGGCGCACGCGTGATCGCGACCGCTGGCGGTGCCGACAAGGTGGCGAGTTGCCTCGAGTTCGGCGCCGAGATCGCGGTCGACTATCGCAAGGATGACTTCGTAGCTGCGGTTCTCGACGCGACCGATGGAGTCGGCGTCGATCTGGTCTTCGACGGCGTCGGCGGCGAAACAACCGTGCGCTCGTTGCAATGTATGGCGCGCAACGGCCGCCTCATGATGATCGGCTTTGCCAGCGCGATAGAAGCCGAGGACCAACCGACCGTGACGCCTCGAGCGTTGTGCTTCGGCAACGTATCGATCGGCGGCGTGTTGTTGTCGTACCGGCTCGACGCGGAGCAGACGAAGCGAGCGACGGGTTTCAATGTCGTACCGCGCAGTGTCGGCGACGAGATCCAACGTTCGCTCGAATCGCTACTCGACGCAGGCAAGATCCGCCCGATCATCGGCCGCACCGTTGGTTTCGCCGATCTCCCCGCCGCGCTCGACGACATGGAAGATCGCAAGACCACCGGCCGTACCGTCGTCGTGTTGTAACCGACGCGCACAGTCGCGCGACCTAGTTGCGAGTCACCGTCGCATCAATTTTCGCCGGCGGCGCTGATGCCCGGCCGGCAAGCGTCAATGCGATCGCGAGGGGTAGGACGATGAGCCCCAGACCGAACACCGGTAGCGTCATCGCAGTCACTACCCACGCCAGGAACGCCGCGAGCCTCCACGAGTCGTGGATGCGTTCTTTCGTCATCTTCTTGCCGGATCTAGCGAGCGCATACACGAAGGCAGCCCAAGCAACGACCACGATCATCGCGATCGCGTAGCCACGTTCGACAACGAGAATCGCCCAGGCTACCGCCACTGGATAACAGGCCGCGATCACCCGGCCGCCTGTTCCGTCTGGAACCAACAATACGAATACGCCTCGGGCGTTTCCATTGCGTTCTATGGCATCGGCATAGTGACGCTGGAGAAGTTGGCGCAAGACTATCGGCGCACCGTCGTGTTGTAACTGAACCGCGATTCAGCGAACAGTTATGGGCCGGAGGTACAGGTGTCGACGGGCGGAGAGATCCTCATAGGTCTGGCGATGGCGATCGGGCTCGTCGGCGTGCTCGTGCCGGTGGTGCCCGGTCTGCTCTTGATCGCTGTCATGGGAGTCGTGTGGGCGATTGCGGAAGGATCGGCCACCGCAGCGGTCGTGGCGGCCGTGATGATCGCCGTCCTCGCTGCCGGCACGTACCTCAAGTACCGGATACCCGGACGCGAACTTGC
Source organism: Acidimicrobiales bacterium (assembly GCA_039934635.1). Taxonomy (GTDB): domain Bacteria; phylum Actinomycetota; class Acidimicrobiia; order Acidimicrobiales; family WLNW01; genus DATLFA01. The sequence goes on along the minus strand of JBDTLT010000041.1, from coordinate 13,363 downwards.
GGCGCAAAAGGTTGCCTCGCTGACGTGGACGTTGATCGGCGTCGGCGGCGTCATCGGGTTCTTCGTCATCCCGGTCATCGGTGCGTTTGCGGGCGTGGTCGCCGGGGCCTACCTCGGTGAGCGGATCCGCTTCGGCTCGCACTCGCATGCGTGGACCTCGACCAAGCGCGTCATCGTCAGCATCGGCAAGGGAATGGCCTTCGAGTTCGCGGCGGGAACTGTAGCGATCGCGGTGTGGGTCGCCGCGGTGCTCGCCGCCTAACGCGACTTCGCCCGCGAGGTAGCAGCGCCATCACGACGTTGAGCAGCACGTGGCACGGGGAAGCCTCTCGAGACTCTCAGTCGCGGAACATCTGGATTGGTAGATGCCGCGCCATTGCCGAACCTGCGGGACCCAACAGCATCTGCGCCCGCAGGTTGCGCTTGTGAAAGAGCGCTACGAGCGCCTCGTCATGGCGGCCGCTGTCGGCATCGGCGAGGACGAAGCGCTCGAGTTCGGCTTCGCCCTCATGCCACGACGCGGATCGATGGCCGAGCAACTGATGCAAATCGTCGAGATCGTCTTCGGACACTGCATCGCCGATCTCGTCGACGCGTGCGACGTGGCGTGCGAGCCGGAACATCGTGCGCAGTTTGTAGCGGATGTATTCGTCATCGGTGTCGACGGTGCGTAGGCCGCGGACAAGATGCTGATGCGCGGGCGTGCCCCGAGTGAGGCGTGGCGTCGGCATCTCGACCGTGGGCAGATCGACATCGATCAACTCGGCCAATGCCTCGGTCGCGAACAGATTGGTCTCGCAGCACCACTGCAGGTTCGTCATGAGATCTGACTCGGGGGCGGGCTCGCGCAACGCGGCGCCGAGGGGCAGTTGGTTGGTGAGCGTGAACGCGAAGTGGTGGCGCTGAATGGCGTCGAGGTCGATCGGCTCGCCGGTTAGCTCGCTGTAGCGATCGTACAGTTCGGCGAAATTGCCGTAACCGATGATCGTGTCGCGCATGCGCCACGCGGCGAGATCCATCATCGGGTCACCGATGTGCCCGATTTCGACATCGAGCACGGCCACGATGCGGCCGCCTTGATGATGAAACTGACCCGAGTCCCAGACGATCGCGGACTCGCGTTGCTTGGAGTCGGGGGGATTGCGGCGTAGCCACGCCAGGCAGAACTCCATGAACGGATCGGGATGCACCTTGATCGAGCGGTACACCTTCTCGTAACGGCTCAGCCCGAAAGTGCCCGACTGCTGTGGTGTTGGCGCCCGCATGATGCCCGCATCGACGAACGGAGCGATGTCGAGGGCATGCAACCTCGCGAGGATCTGGAGGTAGTCGTCGACCGCAGCACGCCGTTCGTCGTCGGTCGATTGTTCGAAGTCGTTGCGGCCGGGCACGCGATCCATCACGTAGGCCATGGGCTCGTCAATCCACCCATAGACCTTGGCGGTCGGGATGCCGTGGTCGTGCATCGTCGCCTGCAATCGCATCTCGTGATCGAGTGGGAAGATCAGCGGCATGTCGGTACGGTCGCCCCGCACGCACAACTCGAGCAACTCACCGTCGTGCTCGATGTCGGCGAACCAAACCGGGCGCCAGCGAGGCTGGCGGCCGATGCGTACGACCTTGCCCCCGAGGTTCGTTCGCAACCACTCGCGGATCTGCTCGGTACCGTCGTCGACCGTGACCGCCATGGCGTCCCCCTTTGCCCAGACTTGCTAGCAGAGCGGCAAAAGTATCGGCGACGGCGGCAACGAACCATGCAGTGGCGCCTCGAGTACGCCGACGAGCACGTCGGTGAGGTTGGCGTTGAACGCCGCTTCGTCGAGTTCGACCGCGCGACCGGCTTCGATCACCCGCGCTCGCTCGGCCATGGCCACCGTCATGAGCATGATGAGCTCCACCACACGCTCACCGCGAATCGCCGCCGGCAGATCTTCGGGCCGCTGTTCGAGGATGCCGAGGATCTCGCGCACGCACGGACCGGTACCGGGGTTCGGCTCGCGCCACGTACTGAACACGGCCGACAGCTGCGCGACGATACGAAGGTAGTCACGGCCGCTGGACGTCGCGAGATGCGCCGCGTACGGCAGCACCAACGCGGCAATCAGGTCGCGGGACTTCGCAGCACGCCCGCAGTGTGACAGCAGCTCACCGCGCGCGACGTCTGTGGGGTCGCCGTGCCGGACGAGGATCTCGTTGAGCACGCCGTCGCGCGAGCCGAAGTGATAGTTGATCGCCGAGACGTTGCGTTGGCCGGCGGCCTGCAAGATCTCTCGGACAGTCACCTGATAGAGGCCCCGACGCGCGAACAACCGCTCGGCCTCGCGCAGGATCACCGCTTTGGTGGCGGTGGCGTCGCGAGGCACGAGCGGGAACGCGGCCTCGTCAGGCCAGCGGCGCCAGAGCGCTCACCGGGATGACGGTTGGCCACTCGATGTCGGGCAGCGGTTGGGAGAACGTGCCGAACTTCGGCTTGGCCTGGGCACGGTAGTAATCGGTCGAGTGCGTGCGATCTTTGTCGAACTCGGGGATCACCTTGTCGCCGAACAGTTCGAGTGTGGCGAGGATCTCGTCGTGGTGCATGCCCTCGATGGGCAGACCGAACACGAGTTGATCCATGCCGACGTCGCCCCATCGTGCGATCTGTTCGCATACGTCTTCGGGTGTGCCCAAGAGCATGAACCCGGCCTCGATGAGTCCGTCGAGAAGGGCGTCGGTATCGCCGGCGGCAATGTCGTGTAGCGAGATCGGCGTGCTCGGCCAGGTGATGGCGTCCATCGACTTCGGCATGGTGTCGTGATAGAGGTTGACCATCGACACGAGATAGCCGCGTCCCTTACGCAACGCGATCTCGCGTGCTTCTTCACGAGTCGGGCAGCAGATCACCGAGTTGGTGATCATCACGTTGTCGTTCTTGAACTGCCCGATCGGATCGGTGCAGTTGGCGATGCCCTCTTTGTATGCCTCGATGCGGCCGCGCAACGCGAAGATGGGCTCGAAGTTGAACGCAATGGCGCCGATGCCGAGCTCGCCCGCACGGTTGAACGTCGGCGGGTTACCGCACGCCACCCAGATCGCCGGATGACCTTGCCCGTAGGGCTTCGGCAGGATGTTGTGGGGATAGGGAACGGTGAAATGTTCGCCGTGGTACTCGTAGTCGACCTGCTCCCACATGCGCGGGATCTCTTTGACCACTTCTTCCCACTCGACCTTGGTCGAGGCCTTGTCCATGATGTTGAAGCTCGCGACTTCGTGGCCGCCGGCGCCGCGGCCGGTGCCCCACTCGAAGCGACGGTTCGTGAAGTGATCGAGCATCGCCGCGCGCTCCGCAAAGCGCACTGGATGCTCTTTGCGAGGCGACAAGCTGGTGATACCGGTCGAGAGGTGGATGTAGTCGGTCTGCGCCGCGACGTAGCCCATCACGACCTCGGGCGCCGACAAATGGCTGTACTCCGTCAGTGCGTGATGCTCGCCGAACCAGGCGTACTTCCAGTTGTGCTTGTCCGCGAAGATCACGTATTCGGCTTCCCGGAAGAGCTCCTTGTGCTCGAGCTCCGTGATGTGGGCTGCCGGACCCGGGATGTAGCCGTTGACAAAGACGCCGAACTCCATAAACGCTCCTGCGAAGAAAGATGGTTGAATCGTTCTAATGTCTAGCATTACTACCGCGGTGTGTCAATCGTCTCCCCACTCAGCCTGGTGCGGGGCCGGCGTCGGCCCGGAGGTCACCGACGACGACCAGCATGGTGTCGCCGTCGCGTCGCGTGACCGCCGACGGGTCGCCGGCCACCGCACGTATGCCGGGGTCGAGCTGCCAAATCGCCCCATCGGTCGAGACCGCAGACCAGATCCCGTCGCGACCGGAGCCGTAGTATCGCAGCCTTCCTCCGACCTCGATCGCGTTGCCGATCCACTGACGCCCCACACCGACGTCGACGTCCGGCTGTTGGTCGAACACCAAGCCGTCGGTGGACGTCGCGTGGAATCCACGGCCCGTGTTCGCCTGCTGGTTGTGCGCGTAGAGATGCCACACACCGCGAAACGACACGACCGATGCGTCGACCGTGCCGGCCGTTGGAGCAAATCTCGCGCCGGCCTCGAACACGTAGTTGCGGGTATCGGTCGACACCGCGGAATAGATGGCTGGGCGATCGCCCGATCCGCGACCATTCGACGTGAAATACAGGCGGTACCTTCCGTCAGCCAGTTGCACCACTACCGGGTCGAAGGGACGCATCAACTCCGGGGGCAGCCCCGTCACGCTCACCGCAGTGGGCTGTGACCATGAGCGCCCGTCGTCATCGGAGAACGCCATGGCAACTCGGTCGAACGCCAACCGATCGTCAAACGGAAACCACTGGAAGACCGCGACGAGGCGATCCTCTGCGCCACGAATCACGCACGGAACTCCGGCCCGTTCGACGATCACGAGTCGTTCGGCGAAGTTCAGGCCATCACGCGAGCGCAGCGACTCGAGGTTGCGATTCCACGGCCCGCTGCGCGAATCGCCGGCAGGCGGCGAGCCAGTTGTCACCGTAGGCGGACGGTCCGCCGTCGCCGACGTCGCCGCCATTGACGTTGCTGACGCGACGGGCGGTGCGACCGTGCGACCACTATCGGTGCAGGCCCCGACGGAGGCGAAGCAGACCACCACCACGATGGTGGCGGCGCGCCCCTTCACGATTGGATGAACGAGATGACGTGACGCTCGAAGTCGGCCTTGCGCTCGACCTGCACCCAATGGCCACAACGGGCGAACCCCATCAGGTCGGCGTTGGGGATGCGGCGAAACGGCAGCAGGCTCTGCTCGACGGGTACGACGCGATCGTCTTGGCCCCACATCAACAATGTCGGCGTCCGCAACCGGTGCACTTCGCTCCACAGCGGCGGCATACGATTGAACTCGGGATTGGCGAACGTCGAGAAGATCTCGCGTATCGACTCGAGCACACCCGGACGATTTGCGTTCGCCATGCGTTCATCGAGCAGCTCGTCGGTGACGAGCTTGGGATCCGACACCATCGAACGAACCCACGCTTCCATCCGCTCGCGCGTCGGCTCTTGATTGAACGCGAAGAGCAGCCGCATCCCTTCTGACGGCTCCGGACTGAGAATGCTGACACCAACGCCGCCCGGCCCCATGAGAACCAGCTTGTCGACCCGCACTGGATGATCGAGTGTGAAACGAGTGGCAACGCCACCGCCCATCGAGTTGCCCACGATGCTGGTCTCTTCGATGGCCAGCGTGTCGAGGAACGCCCGCACCGCGTCGGCCGCGATGACGATGTAGTTCTGGTCGAGTGTCGGCTTGGCGCTGAGGCCGAACCCGGGTTGATCCAGAATCAACACGCGGAAGTGCTGCGCGAGCACGGGCAGGTTGCCGCGGAAGTTGCTCCAACCGCTCACTCCCGGACCTGAACCGTGCAACATCAGCAGCACCGGCCCGGTACCCGCGTCGTGATAGTGCAACGAATACGGACCGGCCTCTACGCGCCGGCTGGTCGCGTCGAAGCTGAAGGGATCCGGGTTCGTGGCGTCGCTCATCATGTGCTCCTGGTTTTCCGCTCTGAAAGGCCGCTCGGGCCTGGTTTCCCGCTCTGAAAGGCCGCTCGGGCCTGGTTTCCCGCTCTGAAAGGCCGCTCGGGCCTGGTTTCCGTCTAGACCATCGGTTCTTGATCGATCGACAAACCCAACGCCAGCTTGCCGTACATCGCCAGCGCCCGCTCGGGGTCGTTGACCACGTGTGCTCGGCCGCTGTGTGCATCGCGCCACGCGCGCTCGATGGGCGTACCGCGGCGCAACGCATGGCCACCCGAGTTCTCGAACAATGTGTCGATTGCTTCGATTGCGCGCTCGGTGCCGCGCACTTGGTCGCGCCGAGCGCGCGCCCTGAGCTCCATAGGTATCCTCGCGTCGTCGACTGCGTAGTGAGTGAGGTCGCGCATGTTGCGCTCGAGTTGCAGCCATGCTGCGTCGATCTCGCTCGCTGCAGACGCAATGCGCACTTGCGCGAACCCGTCGTCGACCACGCGCTGACCGCCGTAGGAGATGCGCAATCGTTCGCTTGCCATTGCGACGTGCGCGTCGTACGCCCCCTGCGCCATGCCGATGATCGGCGCGGTGATCGTGTTCGAGAACACTGACGCGAAAGGCAGACGGTAGAGCGGTGCCTTGTTCACGGCATGGCCAGGACACTGACAGCGAGCCGTATCCATGAAGCTCAAGAAGCGATGCAATGGCACGAAGGCGTCGTCCACGACGACGTCGTTGCTACCGGTCCCCCGCAGACCAACCGTGTCCCACACATCGTCGATCACAAAATCGTTCCGCGGCACGAGCACGGTGCCGAAATCGATCGGCTTGCCTGCGGCATCGAGCACCGCTCCCCCGAGGAACACCCATTGTGCGTGGTCGCATCCCGACGAAAAGTTCCAGCGACCGGTGACGCGGTAACCACCGTCGACCGCATCGACGCGCCCCGTCGGCGCGTAAGAGGAGCTGACCAACGTGTCCGGGTCGGCGGACCACACGTCGGCTTGGGCTTGGTCGGGGAAGAGCGCGAGCTGCCAGGGGTGCACGCCGATGATCGACGCCACCCAGCCGGTGGAACCACACGCACCGGCGATGCGGCGCACCGCTTCGTAGAAGACCACCGCTTCGAGCTCGAGACCCCCGTAGCGCGCCGGCTGCAGCGCCCGGAAGACTCCGGTGCCGATCAGCTGCTTCATCGAGTCGTCGGACACCCGGCGCCGCTCCTCGATGTCGCGGGCTCGGTCGCGCAGGTCGCCGAGCACAGCCGTGACACCTTCGAGGAACCGGTCATTCATTCTGTTTCCCCCAAGTCCCCGGCTGCTACCGTCAAAGCGTGATCCAGGGATTCTCGCACGTGCAGCTGGTCGTAAGGGACGTAGCCGTGAGCGCATCCTGGTACAGCAGCGTGCTCGGACTCGAGCAGTTCGTCGAGGGCACCATCGCATCCGGCCCCTACGCGGGGCTACGGCATCCGACCGCGCGATTCGTGGTCGGCATGCAGACGGCGACAGCGGATCAAGCTCGCGCGTTGCAGGCCACGGCGATCGATCACCTTTCGTTCTCCGTCAGCGACCGCGCCGCACTAGATCAAATGCGTGCCGACTTGTTGTCGCGTGGCATAGCGGTCGGCGAGGTGTTCGAAGAAGCCGTCAGCTACAACGCGCGCGTCATCGATCCCGACGGCCTCGTCCTCGAACTCAGCGCCCCCAAACGCTGACAAACCATCGAACTCGCAGCACCACTTCGATATTCAACCTGCTCACGAACGAGGTCGTGCTGCGAGAACAGGGTCCTGAAGTGCCTTCACGCGCGGGGCCGGTTGAATCGGCGCGATGAGCAGTGCAATGGCAACGGCAACGATCGCGATCATCAGCCAGACCGTGCGGAAGTCACTGAGCGCGTTGGTTCGTTCGCCGAGTATCGCCACGAGCACCGCGACACCGACGGCCGTGCCGAGCTGGAGAGCGGCGCGGGTCGACGCGTTGGCGATCGAAAAGCGGGCCGCGCCGACGTCGCGCACACCGGCTGACTGCAGCATCGGGAACGCGGTGTTGATACCGAGGCCGGCCATCACCGTCCCCGGGAACCAATCGACCCAGTAGTGCGGCTCGATGTCGACATGGAAGCGATACCACAACACGGCCGATGCGAGGACGAGCGCGCCGGGGACACCGATGGTGCGCTCGCCGAGGCGTGCGCCAAAACGTCCGACCACCGGCGCGGCCAAGGCCGCCACGATGGGCGACGGCGACATGGCGAGACCCGCGCGCACGATCGAGTAGTGCCACACCTGCGTGAGGAACAGAACGTTCGAGAGCAACAGGGCGCCGGTGCCCACGCCGAAGAGCACCGTGCCACTCGTGGACAGCGAGAAGGCCCGAACGCGAAACAACTCGATGGGCAACACCGGCGCGGGATGGCGCTGGCAGCGCAGCACGAACCAGACGCCGGCGAGGACGCCCAACACGAACGCCCCGACGACGCGACCGCTCGACCAACCCCAGTTGCCGCCTTCTGCGATCGCCAGGGAAACCGACGCCATCGCAACCGCGGCCAGCACGACACCGACCGCGTCGACTCGCTGACGGTGCAGACCTCGTGCCGTCGACAAGTGATTGCGGCCGACGAACCACGCCGCGAACGCAAACGGCAGGCTCAACAGGAATGACCAACGCCAGCCGGCCGAGTCGACGACAAATGCGCCGAGCGTCGGGCCAGTCGCCACACCCACCGCGGTGATACCGCCGTAGAGCGCGACCGATCGCGTGATCTCGTCGGGAGGCGACGCCTCGAGGAGCAAACCGAGCGACGCCGGAGCGATCAGCGCGCCACCGATCCCCTGGACCGCGCGACCGAGAACCACGATCTCGAGGGTGGGCGCCGACCCGGTGATCAACGAGCCGATCGCGAAGAAGGTCAACCCCGCATAGAACATGCGCCGCCGACCGTGACTGTCTGCCATCCGACCGGCCGGCAGCAAGATGGCCGCGAACACGATCGTGTAGGCGTTGATCACCCAGCCCAACGACGCCAGCGATTCGCCCTCGAACGAAGCCTTCAGATCAGGGAACGCCACGTTTACGGTGCTGAGGTTGGCGGATGTCACGAATGACCCGATCCCCGTCGACGCGAGGACGAAGCCCCACCCCCGTGTGCGCGTCACCGACCGGACCGTAACAGCCGCGGGCTTGTCGTGCGTAGAGTTGCCCTCGATGGCCCAGACGCTGTTGATCGTCCACCACACGCCGTCGCCATCGCTGCAGTCCATGCTCGAGGCGGTGCGCGACGGCGCGACCGACAGTCGCATCCAAGGGGTCGACGTGGTGTCGCGCCCCGCGCTTGCCGCGACTGCGCTCGACGTCATGCACGCCGACGGTTACGTCTTGGGCACACCGGCCAACCTCGGCTACATGTCGGGCGCGCTCAAACACTTCTTCGATCAGATCTATTACCCCTGCCTCGACGCAACCCGCGGTCGCCCGTACGCGGTGTACGTGCATGGCGACAACGACACGGCCGGCGCGTTGCTTGCGATCGAAAAGATCACCACCGGGCTGCGGTGGCAGTTGGCGCAGCCGCCGCTGACGGTGTTGGGCAAACCGACCGCGGCCGACCTCGAGGCCGCGTGGGAACTCGGCGCCGCGCTCGCCGCCCAGCTTTTGTGAACAAGGAGCACCACATCGTGCAAACGACTGCGACACAGATCACGGGACGCATCACCGGTGGTGCTCATGGCTGGCCGTTCGCGGCGGCCACGTTCGACCTCGATGCCTGCGGCTATGTGGAAGAAGAGTGGGGTCTCACAGGAGCGGCACAGCTCTTCCGTCATCGCGCCGGTACCGACCGATCGTTCGATGGGCGGTGGCAGGCCGAGCCGTCAGGCAGTGCGCCATACAGGACGCGACTGTTGGTGCGACGACCCGCCGACCCCGACCGCTTCAACGGCACGGTCGTGTTGTTCTGGAACAACGTGTCGCTCGGATTCGATTTGCTGGCCGGCGAGAGCCCCGAGATCTACGACGGTGGGTTTGCGTTCGTCGGCGTCAGCACGCAACGCAACGGTGTACACGGCTATCCCGGTGGCGCGTCGCCGGGGCTCACCATTTGGGATCCGGCGCGCTACGGCTCGCTCTCGCTACCGAGCGACGGCGCGGCCTACGACATCTTCACTCAGGCCGCGACGGTTGTCGGCCGCGAACGGCCGCGCGGATCGAACGACCCGCTTGCAGGCCTCGATGTGCGCCACATCCTGGCGCTGGGGGCTTCACAGTCGGCCAACTGGCTGGCCACCTACCTCAACGCCATACAGCCACTCACGCAGGCGATCGACGGCTTCCTCCTCGACATCTACTTCGGCAACGGCAGCCCACTCGAGGTGTCGCCGTCGGTCGCGGGCCGCCTCGCCACACCCAAGGAGATCCCGGACGCGGTCACCAAGATGCCTCCCGGTGCACACCTATTGCGCGACGACCTCGACGTTCCGGTGTTCGTACTCAACAGCGAGACCGAGGCAACCGGCTACTACCCCGTGCGCCAGCCCGATTCGGAGCATTTCCGCCACTGGGAGGTTGCCGGCCACGCGCACGGGTCACGGCGCCGCGGCACTGAACGACTGCCCTCGAATTGGCCCCGCGACCTCGGCACCGAAGAGAGCCCGATGGGCACGCCGGCCGACGCCAACATCTTGACGATGGAACCAGTGCGCTCCGCCGCGCTCCAGCACTTCCAACGCTGGCTGGTCGATGGCACGCCGCCACCGCGTCAGCCGCCCATCGAATTCGATATCGAAGAACGCGGACCGGTCATTCGCCGCGACCATCTCGGCGTCGCGCTCGGTGGCGTGCGCCTTCCCGACGTCGACGTACCGACGGCGTGCCACCGCGGTGTGGCGCGCGACGGCACGCTGGTACTCACCGGCTCGACCACACCATTCTCCGACGAGATGTTGCGTGCGCTGTACCCGACGCGCCAGGTCTACCGCGAGCGATACCAGCGGGCGACCGCTGCGGCAGTCGAGGCGGGCGTGTTGCTCGCAGCCGATGCCGACCGAATGGTTGCTGCGCTCGGTTGAGCGCGGCGCTCCACCTCGCGAGCTACTGGAAGGTCCACCCGTCGCCGTTGTTCACCAGATGCGCCGCGGTCGGTGGTGGGAAGTGCGTGCCGATCACCAACGTGGGCCTATTGCCGGTCATCGTGATGAGCCGTTCGCGCGATCGCACCGCCTCGTCTCGGTCGGTATCGGCCACCGATGACCAATCGGGGCGCGCGAACTGAACCGGCGAATGGACCATGTCGCCGGTGATGATCGCCGACTCGCCCTGCGACGTGATGTGCACGCTCACATGCCCCGGCGTGTGACCCGGTGTCGGCAACAGCGCCACGCTCGGGCTGATGCGGTGATCGGTAACCACCGCGTCGGCGAGCCCCGCGTCGACGACGGGTTGCACAGAGACGGCGAACGGGTTGTGCAGCGCTTCGTGTTCGCGCCAGTACGCGAGATCGGGCTGCGACATCACGTAGCGAGCTCGAGGGAACGTCGGAACCCACATCCCGTCGATGAGTTGCGTGTTCCATCCGACATGGTCGACGTGCAGATGGGTGCAGATCACGTAGTCGACCTCGTCAGGGGCGAAGCCGGCCGCGGCGAGGTCTTCGACGAAGCGGGTGTCGAGGTTGTTGAACTCGGGCATGTTGGGTCCGAAGTTCTTGCCGTTGCCGATGCACGTGTCGACCACCATGCGCAGCCCGTCGACGGCCACCAGGAAGGCCTGCACGATCATGCGGAATTGGCCGTCATCGGTCAGGTAGGGCGCCAACCACTCGCGATACGGGTCGAGCACGCTCGGCGGCTGCCGAATGAACATCTCGCTGGAAGCGACGAGCTCGGTTTCGGTGACCACCGAGATCAACGCGTCGCCGACTTTCCATCCCAGTGACATGGCGCGAGCGTATGCAGGTCCGCAGACGCATCACCAGAGGAGCCGAAATGGCAGCCGAGCCTTCCCCGGTAACCGACTCCGAGCTTGTCGAGCGATTGCCCCGTGCGCGTATCGACCACGACAACCGGGCGTTCTATGCAGGGTGGTTGGAGCGACGATTGCTCCTCAACCGGTGCAATGAGTGCCAGCGGTGGCACCACCCGCCCAAGCCCGTCTGTCCGCAGTGTTGGTCACGGGATCTCCAACCAACCGAAGTGAGCGGGCGCGGCACGATCCACCTCTTGATGTTGCTACATCAAGGCCCGCCGGCGCCCGGCGTCGACTACAGCGCCGGACCCCACCCGGTGGCAACCGTCGAGCTCGTCGAACAGCCCGCATTGCGTTTCACGAGCACGGTCGTCGACTGTGCGGCCGCCGACCTCACTATCGGCATGCCGGTCGAGATCGCGTGGATCGATCGCGATGGCGTCCCCTTCCCTGCGTTTCGTCTCGCCGATACAACGAACCCAGGGAGCGCCTCATGAGCCGCTTTGCCGCACAGGATCAGGTCGCGATCGTCGGCATTGGATCGACAGGATTCAGCCGCGACGCCGGGCGTTCGTCGGCCGGGCTCGCGGCCGATGCGTCGATCGCCGCGATCCGTGACGCCGGACTCGAGCGCGACGACATCGATGGTGTCGTCGTCTCCGCCGAGCCCGGCGCGCCGGCGCCCCATCAACTGGCGGGGATGCTCGGCATCCCGACGATCACCCATCACACGCGTCCGACGCCGGTCGCCGGCTTTTCGATGATGGACGCCGTGAACGCAGTCTTCGCTGGCGCGTGCGATACCGCGCTCGTGTGCGCGTCGATGATGCGCAGCCCCGGATCGTCGAGGTCCGGTACCGGCGATCCGCTTCGCCGCAACCTGGTCATGGGCACGCCCTCATATCCCGAGAACGCGTCGATGGCTGCGGCATACGCCGCGTGGGCGAGCCGCTACATCTACGAATACGACAGTCGTCGCGAAGACTTCGGCCTCGTCGCCATCAACGGACGCACCAACGCCGCCAACAATCCTCTGGCCGCCATGCGTACGCCATTGACCATGAGCGACTATCTCGCGGCTCGCATGATCCGCGAGCCGCTCTGCCTGTTCGACATGGACGTCCCGGTCGACGGCGCGGACGCGTTCGTGGTGACCACCGTCGAACGGGCGCGCCACCTGCCGCACACACCGGTGCTCGTGCACGCAGCATCCGCCGGGCTCGTCGGTACCAACGACGAAGATCAGTTGCCGAGCCTGCGCCGACATGGTCAACACGTCGTCGTGGAGCGGCTGAAAGCCACCAGCGACATCTGGATCGACGACATCGATGTGTACCTGCCCTACGACGGGTTCACGATCATCACACTCGGGTGGATCGAGAATGCCGGATGGTGCGCGCCGGGGCAGGCCGGCCGGTTCCTCGAAGAGCACTGGGACAAGGAGCAGAACCGGGTGCTGATCAATGGACGCGTCCCCATGAACCCGCACGGCGGTTCGCTGTCCGAAGGCGCCACCCGAGGCAGCGGCCACCTGCGCGAGGCAGTCGTGCAACTACGCGGCGCGGCCGGCGATCGCCAGGTTGCCGGCGCGCGGGCCGCGCTCGTGACGCCCGGCGGCTTTTTCTTCAACTCACAAGGTTTCGTGTTGCGAACCTGAGAACGAAACCTCAGTGCGCGGCCCTTGCCGGCAGCCGCAGCGGAGCGAGGTCGGACACCCGTAGGAAGTCGCCGACCGTCGTACCCGTTGCCTCGCCGTCGGGGTTGCGAGGCCCGCGGCCCGCGACGAGATCGTCGATGTCGAGCGTACGCAGGTCGTAGCTGAACCGCGTCACGCCGGAGACGTTGGGTGCGGTCGAGTGCAGGTGACA
>JBDTLT010000040.1:0-31724 GCA_039934635.1 Acidimicrobiales bacterium | reverse complement strand
ATCCCGAGCGTCAGCCCTGGCAGCACCTCGATGAGGACGATTGGATCGACAACCCGCACGATCCCGAGGCCGCGACCGCCTGAACCGGTCCCCGCCGGTGCGGTGAGTTTTGATCGCACCATCCGTCTACGCCGGTGATGCCGGACGCCGACGCACCTCCAAGAGCGGTCGTCGTGCTGGTTGCCGGTGATCTGCAGATCCCCCTGGGCGCGATCGGCCCCATGACGGTCTGTGATCTCGCCCTTCTCGACGACTTGCTGCGCCTGCGGATGGCCATTGCCCGCAGGGGCTGGTCGCTGCGCCTGACGCACCTCGACCGGGAGACCCGGGATCTATTCGAGTTCGTCGGACTCATCGAGTGCCTCGACCCCTAGCCGGTCCTGTTACGCCTCGATTCGCGGCGGCAAGCCGAACTCGGCGAAAAGCTCGGGGTACAAGAAATTGTGGTGCCCCACGATCTTGCCGCCGGCAACCTCGATCACCTGAATGGCCCACGGCTCCCACAGCCCGGGGCGGATCAGGTGATAGTTGCCGAAGCCCGCCGTGCCGTTGACCTCGATCGGCAACAGCCGACCGCCCTCGCACACGATGCCCTCGCCGAGGAACCACCCGGCCAGTTCGTCGGCTCCCTGAAGCCACAGGTCGAAGGGCGGCATCGACAAGATGACATCGTCACGCAGCAGGGTCACGAGCGCGGGGATGTCGTAGCGCTCGAAGGCATCGACGTAGCGAGCGAGCAGCGCCTGATGCTGCGGGTCGACGGTCGAATCGAGCGTCTCGGTCGGCATGGCGGCCATGGTGGCCCGCGCGCGCTGCAGGGCGCTGTTGACAGAAGCGACGCTGGTGTCGAGCAACTCCGCGACCTCGGTGGCCTGCCACCGCAGGACCTCACAGAGAATCAACGCCGACCGTTGCTTGGCCGGCAGATGCTGCAGCGCCGCGACGAACGCGAGGCGAATGGACTCGCGCGCGGCGGCGACCTCGGACGGATCACCGTCGACCGCGATCACTCGCCCGTCAGCCACCGGCTGGACCCACGTCTGCTCGGCCAGGGGTGCCCCGAGAACCGCCTCCGCGTTGGTCGACGATGGCCCCATCTCCATCGGGCGGGCCCGTCGTTGCGGGCTGCGGTGCATGTCGATGCAGACGTTGTTGGCGATGCGGTAGAGCCACGCCCGAAGCGACGAGCGGCCCTCGAAGCCACCGATCGAGCGCCAGGCGCGCACCATCGTCTCTTGCACCGCGTCTTCGGCCTCTGACCACGCACCCAGCATCCGGTAGCAGTAGCCGGTCAACTCGCGCCGGTGGGACTCGATCTGGCCCATGATCTCGGGCGGGGCGGCCGGCAGGTTCGTTGTCACGACGACCACGATATTGCATCGGTGTGACAGCCGGTTCGCAGGGCCACGGCGACCGCGTAGGGTGAGGTTGTGACCTTGGGCGACGCGTCGCTGCGAGCTCCACCCCGGCAGGTATCGTCGTCGGGCATGGCGAGCGGTCGTGACCCCCTTTCGGTCGACTCCGTCGCTCTCGTTCATTGGCCGCGCGATCACGAACGACGAGCGCGGCTGACGTCGGCTCGTGTGCCGTGCCTGTTGCTCGTCGAAGCGGACGCCGCGCCGCCCGTTGTCAACGCGTGGGAGGATTGGATCCACCTTCCGGCCGACGAACGCGACGTGTCCACTCGGCTCCAGGGTCTGGTCCGCCGCGTCTGTCGTCCCGAGATTGTCGATGATGCGGTCCTTCGCAATGGCTACGGAGCGGTGATACTGACCACGCCCGAGAGCGCCATCACACGAGCGCTACTCGACGCTGACGGTGCGCTTGTTTCGCGAAGGAACCTGGAACGCGAATTGTGGCCGGAGGGGCCGCCCTCGACCCGCGCGCTCGATGACCTCGTCTATCGCCTTCGCCGGCGGATGAAGCCATTGCGCCTGAACATCTTCAGTGCCCGTGGGCGGGGATTCGTCCTCGGCGTGGCGATCGAAGTCACCGCATCGCCGCGCCTCGCCGAATCGGGTATCGAAAATGCCTAGTCCGCACCGGTTCGCACGGTTCGCGGTGGTCGTCGTCATCGTGCTCGTTGCCGCCGCGTTGCCTATTGGCGCATCCATACGGGACGCTCGAGCCGGGTTGCCTGAGCAAGTAACCGACGCTACGCACGCGGCCCACCTTGTTGCCCCGAACTCGACGTCGCCCGCAGTAACACCGCGTCCCAACGTCGTCAACCGGGCCGGCACCTCATCTCTTCGACGTTCGACCGAGAACGCGCTCGTGCGAATTCTGGCAATTGTTCTCGCGGCATTGTGCTTCATTGCGGGGCGCCGGGGCTACGCCGCGGGCAGGCGCGAGCGTGCCGCTCCTCCATCTGGCCGTTCAAGCAGCATCTATTTCGTTCGTGGTCCCCCTCCGTGTCCATCGCGTTATCCCGCGGCTGTTGCTGTCGGGGATCGACTGATGCACACGACGAGAGAGGACTGGAAGAATGCGATTCGACATCGCGCCGACTGGCGTGCCCAACGAGGTGCACGCATCACCTGTTGATGCGGGCCCGACGTACACCGACCACGACTTCGGCGTGGCCGTCTTGCGGTGGCCGCGAGACGAACACCGGCGCGCCGCGTTGCAATCACAGCGCAATCCTCGGTTGCTGCTCATCGCAGAGGGACGCCCTGCGCCGGTGCCATCCGACGAACTCGAAGACTGGACCCGTTCGGCGCCGGGCAGCCGAGAATGCGACGCTCGCATCGCCGAATTGGCTCGGCGTTCTCGATCGGCCCCACCGAACGTGCGGTTGTCGGGCCGGCGGCTGCAACGCGGCTCGCGTGAAGTCACGCTGAGTGCGGCGCAGAGTTTGACCATCGCCGCGCTGTTGCAACACTGCGGTCGCCCAGTGCCACGAGCGGTCGTCACGGACGCCCTTTCGATCGCCGATGTCGCGTCAACGGCAGCAGCCGTGCGGGCGCTGCTCACTCAACTCGATCGGCTTGTGGCTCCGCTCGGAGTGCGGGTGTGGCTTCTCAGCAGCCAGGCCGTGCTCCTCGAAGTTCTCTGAACGCCAGATGAACTCGTTCATCGTTATGTGACATGCACGAAATCTTTCTGAAACACTTACGCCGCAATCTGACGCCCCAAACTACGCAAAGGGAGAAGACGTGGACACAGGCGATACCGCGTGGGTGCTGATCTCGACAGCGCTCGTGTTGTTCATGACACCGGGACTGGCGTTCTTCTATGGCGGCATGGTCCGTTCGAAGAACGTGCTCACGATGCTCATGCAGAACTTCTTCGCGATGGGCGTCTTGGCCGTTCTCTGGGCCGCCATCGTCTTCAGCCTCGCCTTCGGCAACGCCGGTGACGGTGGAGTGATCGGCAATTTCGATTTCGCCTTCTTGAAGGACGTTGGTCCGGTGAACGCGGCTCCGTCGGACTTCTTGTCGACGCTCACCATCCCGTTCATATTGTTCTGTGCGTATCAAATGACGTTTGCGATCATCACCCCGGCATTGATCACCGGCGCAACCGCTGATCGACTGAAGTTCTCCGCCTACGCAGTGTTCATCAGCGTGTGGCTCGTGCTCGTCTATGCGCCCGTTGCGCACATGGTCTTCGCCGGCGGCTGGCTTGCCGACATGGGTGCCCTCGACTTCGCCGGCGGCGCGGTCGTGCATATGAATGCCGGGGCCGCCGCGCTCGCGCTCATCCTCATCATCGGCCCCCGCAAGGGCTATGGCGAAGAGCCCATGCCACCGCACAACCTGCCACTCACCATCCTCGGCACCGGCATCTTGTGGTTCGGCTGGGCCGGCTTCAATGCGGGATCGGCGCTCGCCGCCAACGGCGTCGCCGCGCAAGCCATCATGAACACCTTCCTCGCCGCCTCTGCCGCAATGCTCGGCTGGCTGGCCATCGAGAAGATCAAAGGCGGTCATGCAACGACGCTCGGTGCGGCGTCAGGTGCCGTCGCCGGTCTCGTCGCGATCACGCCGTGCGCGGGTTTCGTCGGAGGTATGGCGCCCATCTACATCGGGCTCATCACCGGCGTCGTGTGCTACCTCGCGCTCGGCATCAAGAAGGTGTTCAAGTTCGACGACAGCCTCGACGTGATTGCGGTGCATCTGGTCGGTGGCCTCGCCGGGTCGCTGCTGTTGGGCCTCTTCGCCGACGGCGCAATCAATCCCGTCGTGACCCATGACGGCCTCTTCCTCGGCGGTGGCGGCAGCCTCTTGGTCGATCAGATCGTGGCGTCGGTCGTGACCTTGGCGTACTCCTTCGTGGCCAGCTTCATCATCGCCACCGCGATCGACAAGACGATGGGTCTGCGGGTCAGCCCCGATGTGGAAGCCGAGGGACTCGACATCAACCTCCACGCAGAGGCTGCATACGCGTAGCCAACGCCGATTCCCGCCTCGGAGCGGGCGGGTCGGCCGAGCGCCGACCCGCCCGTCTCTTGCTCGTCGCTGCGGGCAGTCGGCCGACACAACCTCGCAACGCTGACCGAAATCCTCGATAATCGACTCGTAAGCTGCCAAAGTCGGACGGGGAGAATCGATGGACAACACTCGATCGGACGCTCCGGTGGCCATGCTGGCGTGGCCCCGTGACGCAGCACGGGCCGAGGACTTGCGAATGGCCGGCGTGCCTCGATTGTTGATGCTCTCGGCTAGTTCCGACCCGCCGCTGTGCGACGACGAATTGCAAGACTGGGTGCGCATACCATCGGATCCTCTCGAAGTGAACGCCCGGATGCAGGCGCTGCAACTGCGCGCGGCGCGGCTGCGCTTTCCGGCCATCGACGAGAACGGGCGCGTCGCGGTCGGCGGCGCATGGATCGCGTTGTCGCCCATCGAGGCACAACTGATGCGTGCGCTGGTGGACCACTTCGGCTCGATGGTGCCGCGAGCCGAACTCGCGCAACGAGCTTGGCCCCACGGTGCGCCGACCCGCAACCAACTCGACGTGCGGCTTCGCGACCTGCGCCGTCATCTACGGCCGATGGGTTTGCGCATCAGCGTGTTTCGCCGCCGTGGCTTCGCGCTCGAGTGGGCCAACTGACCACGAGCGCATTGTCGGGCGCAACCTCAGTTGCCCTCGGGCTCGGCAAGAAGATCGGCACTGAGCGCGAGGGCGCCCGCGACCGCCGCCGCGCGCTCGATCACCGCGTTGAAATAATGACCCGCAACGTGCCCGTTGTTCATCGGCGGATCGCCGAGCGACCGCAACAGCGCGCCGGCGTCTTGCGACACCGCGATGCGTTCGATCTCGGGCAACGGCCGCGGCGCGCGCCAGATGTCGGCCGGCGTCGGCCGCTTGCCTTGGGGGCGACGGCGTTGGTTGGGGCGCGGGCGCTGCGGTCGGTTCATCGATCGTCCTCGGCAAGCAGTTCGTCGGGTCGCAACCCGAGCGCGATGCGGAGTTGGTCGGTGTTGAGGTCGGCGATCGAACTCGATCGAGCGAGCACCACGTTGGCGATATGGCGCTTGCCGGCCACGACCTCTTCGACGCGTTCGTCGACAGTGCCCGGGCAGACGAGGCGATGTGAGATCACCGTGCGACTCTGGCCGATGCGCCACGCTCGGTCGCGCGCCTGGTCCTCGACAGCGGGGTTCCACCACCGGTCGTAGAGCACCACGTGATTGGCCGCGGTCAGGTTGAGTCCCGTGCCGCCGGCCTTCAGCGACAACACCATGGCACCCGGCCCGCTGCCCGTCTGGAACTCGGTGACCAGCCGGTCACGCACACCACGAGCGAGGCTGCCGTCGTAGCACGCGATGGGCACCCCGGTGACCTCGGTGAGGTGTTCGGCCAAGCGCCGGCCCCATGTCGCGAAGTGCGTGAAGACGAGGATGCGTTCGCCGGCCGCGAACACGGACTCGACGATCTCTTCGAGCCGGGCCAACTTGCCCGATCGACCGGCGAGTGGTCGTCCGTCGTCGCGGTACGCGGCCGGGTGGTTGCAGATCTGCTTGAGCGCGGTGATCGCCGCGAGAATCGCACCCTGCTTCGCTTCACCGGTATCGCTGTCGGCATTCGCGACAAGCTCGTCGAGCACCGCTTGGTAGAGCCCGATCTGCTCGGTCGTCATCGTGCAGTGGTCGAGCTCGTCGATCTTGTCGGGCAGCTCGGCCGCGACTTCGGGCTCGGATTTGGTGCGCCGGAACAACAAGATGCCGTTGAGTGCGCGCAATGCCACTTCGCCGTCACCCGACATCTGGGAGATGAACGAGGGTCGTGAACCGACGAGGCCGGGGTTGGTGAAATCGAGGATCGACCACAGATCACCGAGGCCGTTTTCGATCGGCGTGCCGGTGAGCGCCAGGCGCGAGCGCGCTCGAAGTCGCCGCAGTTGCTGGAACGTTTCGCTCGCCGGGTTCTTGATCGCCTGCGCTTCGTCGAGCACGATTCGGCTCCAGGTCGTCGTCACGAGCGCTTCGATGTCGCGAACCGCGGTGGCATAGGTCGTGATGACGATGTCGGCGCCGGCAATCTCGGCGTCGAGCTCACGCTCGGACGAACGCGACGCGCCGTGATGCACGACGACGCGCAGGCCGGGCGCGAAGCGAGCGGCCTCGGCGGCCCAGTTGCCCACGACTGCCGCCGGCGCGATGACGAGCGCGGTGCCGTCTCCCGCAGTGTGCGACAGCTGCGCGAGCACGGTCGGGGTCTTACCGAGGCCCATGTCGAGCGCGAGACACCCGCCGAGCTCGACGGCGTCGAGGAAGCCGATCCACGCCAGCGCTTCGGTTTGATACGTACGCAGCTGGCCGACGAAACCCTTGGGCTCGGTGACCGGCGCAGTCGATGCCTCACCGGCGCGGCGCACGATGTCGTTGGCCCAACTTTCGCCCTCGACGCGGACGCCGCCCGAGAGCCCCGAGCCGTCGAGGCCGATGCTCTGGCGCAAAATCTCGGCGCCCGTCAATTGTGTGACCGATGCCCTCTCGGCCAGTGCGGCCGCGGCCTTTTCGAGATCGACGCGATCGACTTCGACCCAGCGCCCGCGCGACTGCACGAGCGGGCGGGCTTGGCGGGCCAGCTTCGCGACCTCGGCCGCGGTGAGCTCGACATCGTCGAACAACACCGACCACGCGACGTTGCTGAGTTGGTGCGCACCCACCACCGAACCCGACGGGGTCTCTGCGAACAATCGCAACGACGGCGTCGCCTTGCGCCGTGAAAGTGCCGGCACTCGCACGTCGAAACCGACAGTCGCGAGGTTGGGCCCGGCGACGGTCATGAACGCCCAGGCTTCGTCCTGGCTCAGCGCGACGTAGCCCCGGCGGCGGGCGCCCGCGCGATCGAGGGCGGGCAGCAGTCGCGTGAGCCGGGCCCATTCGGCCGTGATGGGCCGCCCTCCACGGTCGGTCTTCAGCGCCTCGTCGACCGAAACGACTTTGCCCTTGCCTGCCGGCGCGAGCACCGAGACGAGCCACACCCCACCCGAGTCGGGTGCCTCGAGTTGCACGATCAGCTTGGGACGCGCCGGCGCCGTCACGGTGCGCGACCACTGGTCGAACCGGCGCGACATGTCGCTCGCGAGCCCGGTGTGCACCCGGAACTCGGATCCGTCCATTCGCGCGATCACCGTGTCGGCGAAATCGGTGGGCGTGTTGGCACTCGGTGGCGCGGCCGGCAGCTCCATGCGCTCGACACTCTCGGTCAGGATCGCTTCGACCACCGCCGAGATCACCGACGTGGCGGTCACCCGTCCGTCGCCACCACCGAGAGCGACGACCGTGCCCGGCATCGAGGCCACCAACGCTTCGATCGTGGGGCTGTCGAGCAGCGCGGGCACCCAACGGACTGCTGCGTCGATCATGCGACCTTCGGGCCGTTTCGCCAGACGCACGGTGGGCACGATCGAGCCGGACGCGGCGAGGCGCACACCTTCGAGCGCCACTTGGCTGAGCCACAACAAGCTGGGTCCGGCACCGTCACGTCCGTGACCGCCACTCACGGCGACGAGCCAACCGAGCGCGTCTTTCATGGGGATCGCGAGGGCTTCGGCTCGTGGACCGGCCGGCAACGGTACGCCGGTGTGAATCTGCCAGCCCACGGGCGGGCCACCGATGGCCTCGAGGCGACCGGCAAGCGCGTCGTTCAACTCGGGTTCTGCACCGCGGGCAGCGGCCCAGACCACGACGAGTCCTTCGGACCACGAGGCCTGCAGCTTGACCTCGTCCGGTTCGACGACTTCGTAGGGCAGGGCCACGAACTCATCGCTGAAGTCGTCACGAGAACTTTCGCGGAGGTTCTCAGGGTCGGGCCGCGGCGTTCGCGTCGGCGCCACTCTTGGTCGAAATCGAGCGGCGGTTGCGAGCAGGCTCTCGAGCGTCTCGGTCAGATCGGCGACGACTTGATCGCGTTCGTCGCCCGGCAGTTTTCGCACCGATTCGAGATCATCCTCGATCTCGAGGATCAACCGGTCGAGCACCGCGAGGGACGCTCGCTCGTCTGCGTGCACAAGCGCAATTTCTTCGTCCGAAGCGCGGCCATCGGCGATCGACCAGAGTCCCGCTTCGAGTTGTCGTACGTCAAGCATCCCTATCCGTCCTGAGCCGCCGCGTCCCACCGCCCGACTCCCGACTTGCGCACCATTGGTGCTCGCCGCGGCGAGCCAGCCCGACGGGGCGCCCCTCGCCCTCGCGCACTTGCTCGGTCGACACACCCGTCGTCGGTGTGCTGGCGTACGCCCTTCTCGTGAGGAGGATGGGCGTTGCGGCCTTCGGCGGTTGCGGTGGGATGCGTACGCCGAACTCCCATTGTACCCCGTCCGCACGCTAACCCGCGGGGATGGCGCACAACCGCAGGTCAACACGGCGCGCACGGAGAGCCGCAGCGGCGCCGGTAAACTCGCGGTTCTTCTGGGAAGAGTCGCCTCGTTTGGGCAGGATGGCCGGTAGCGCTGTCGCCTCGTACAGGCTCGACGCCTCGACCTCTCGAGTCGAGGAGTCACGATGCAACCCCGTCCAACGATGCATTCAGCGATCGCATCGACGAATCGCAGTATCGGCCTACTGAGCACCTATCCACCGAAGATCTGCGGCCTCGCGACCTTCGCGGCAGCGCTCGAGAACGAACTACGGCGCGCCGGCAACCACGTCGATATCGTGCGAATCGAAGACGGCCCCGGACCGGCGCTCGGCGGACGACCGGTTGCCGCCGAGCTCGTCAACGGCGACGCCTCGTCCATCCGCAGGGCCGCTGCGGTCTTGTCGCGTTGCGATGTCGCCATCATCCAACATGAGTACGGCATCTATGGCGGAGCCGACGGCGACGAGGTGATCGATCTCCTCAAGGCGCTCGACGTGCCGACCATCGTCGTCTTCCATACGGTTCCGTTGCAGCCCACGGCGCATCAGCGATCCGTGCTCGAGGCGATCGGTGACATCGCCGATCGAGTGGTCGTGATGACCGAGTCCGCGCTCACTCGTCTGATCGCGTCGTACTCGATCGACCGCAACAAGGTCGCCACCATTCCGCACGGCGCTTCGATACCGACCTGCGACCACCGCAGTGATGCGGAGCATCTCGATTCGTCCCGCCCGCAGTTGCTCACGTGGGGGTTGCTCGGTCCGGGCAAGGGAATCGAGCACACGATCGACGCCTTGGCTTTGTTGTCCGGTATGCGTCCCCGCCCGCGCTATACCGTCGCCGGAGTCACCCACCCCAAGGTGTTCGCTCGCCGCGGCGACGAGTACCGACGTTCACTCATCCAACGGTCGTGGGCCGTCGGCACCGCGGGCTCGATCACCTTCGATGACACATACCGCGATCTCGCGCAGCTCACGCGTTATGTCGCGTCGTCGTCGGTCGTCATCCTTCCCTACGACTCGCGCGACCAGGTCACGTCGGGCGTGCTCGTCGATGCGATTGCCGCCGGGCGCCCCGTGATCGCCACCGCCTTCCCCCATGCCATCGAACTGCTCAGCAGCGGGGCCGGCATCGTGGTGCCGCACGCAGATCCACTCGCGTTGGCCGAAGCAATCCGTTCGACGCTCTCGGACCCGACCCTGCTGGCGTCGATGGCAGCCGAAGCCCGCCGCCTCGCACCGTCGCTCAGCTGGTCGGCGGTCGCCCGCCAATACGTTCGGCTCACCGACGAACTCATGGAGAGCAGCGAGCTGGTTGCCACGTGATCGGGCCTCGCACGCCTTCGTTCGATCATGTCGATCGCATGAGCGACCATCGTGGTCTCTTCGAGCACGCCAAAGGGTCCACCCCCCGCGAAGAACACGGTTACTGCGTTGACGACAACGCACGTCTGCTCGTCGTCAGCTCGCGCGAGGGGGATCACGGCTCGACGCATCGTCTCAGCCGTCTCGCGCTCGCTTTCGTGCTCGGCGCCCAGAGCCGCGACGGAACTACTCGCAATCGCATGGACCGCAACGGTCGCTGGACCGATGAATCGGGCACCGACGACTGTTGGGGACGCAGTTTGTGGGGCCTCGGCCACGCAGCCACGCACCACAGCGACCCGACGATTCGACAGCGCGCTCTCGGTGGATTCGACAACGGTGTGCGGCAACGATCGCCATGGCCCCGCGCAATGGCCTTCGCCGCACTCGGCGCGGCTGACGTCCTTAGCGACGAGCCGGATCACGCGCCTGCGCGCGCCTTACTCATCGATGCGGTCGCCTCGATCGGGCCGCTGCCGCGCGGCCCGTGGCAATGGCCCGAACCACGACTGACGTACGCCAACGCGGCGCTGGCCGAAGCGCTCATTGCCGCCGGCGCGGCGCTGTCGAATCCCGTCGTGCTCGATCGCGGCCTGACGATGCTCACTTGGCTCTTCAACCTCGAAACGCCAAACGGGCACCTGTCGCCGACGGGAGTCGGCGGGCGCGGACCAGGCAACTGCGCACCGATCTTCGACCAGCAACCGATCGAGGCCGCGGCAATGGCCGACGCGTGTTGGCGGGCGTTCACCGTGACGGGCGATCGCGCGTGGTGGCGGGGCGTCGAAGTCGCCGCTCGGTGGTTCGCCGGCGAGAACGACACCGGCCTGCCGATGTACGACGACGTGTCGGGCGGCGGTTTCGATGGCCTTCAGCCCGAGGGCGTCAATGTCAACCAGGGCGCCGAGTCGACCCTCGCGCTGGTCTCGACCACGCAGCGGGCCCGTTCGTTCGCGCCGTCGCCATGAAACCGTGCGCCGTGGTTACCGATAGCGGGATCGAACTCACGCCCGATCATGGTCGCGTCATCACTCGGTTCTTCGTACCCGGCCGCGAAGATGTTGGTCCGGGAGATTCGCGTGCCGCACCGGTCATCGACCGCATCCTTCGCTTGAGCGAAGACGAAGTCGAGGCGACGATGCGCGAAGTCGACGAGCGTTTCGCTGATCGGCACGAAAAGCTCAACGACGTCTTCGCCGCGCACGCAGCGATGGTGACCTCTCGCATCGACCCGAACACCAGCCTGTCGAAAACGCGTCGGCGGTTGCTCGGTGCATCGTTCACCCATGAATACTCCATCGAGGGCGCCGCGTTGTGCAATCCTTCGGCGGTCCTGCACCCTCGGCAAGATGCGAGCGGGGACGCCGCGTTCGTGCTCAGCGTCCGCGGCATCGGCGAAGGCCATCGCTCGTCGATCGGGTTCCGCACCGGCACTGTCACTGCGGCAGGGGCCGTGACCATCGATCCGGCGGGGCCATTTCCCCGCCTGGGCGTCACCACCCCGGGCCTCAATGACCGTACGGTCTTTCACACCAAGCTCGCCGAGGTCGGCGACGACCACGAGAACGCAGCCGACGTACTCGACGGGTTGCCACAACGCTTCGACGACGCGGCACTAGCCGGTCAGATCGCGCGACTGGCGGCCGATGCCGCGACACGGCGGCATACGTCCACCACCATCTCGAATTTGCGGGGCCTCGCGCGTTCGTCCTACAGCGTCGACTTCCCCATCACTACTGATCTCTCCGAGCGCGTCTTGTGGCCCGAGGCGCCAGCCGAACTTCACGGCATGGAGGACGCGCGATTCGTGCGGTTCCTCGACGAACGCGGTCGCGCCACCTACTACGCCACGTACACCGCGTTCGATGGAACCAACGTCTCACAGCAATTGCTGGAGACCGACGACTTCACCTCATTCGCAGCGTCACCGATCGCCGGCGCCGCCGCAGTCGGCAAGGGCCTGGCGTTGTTCCCGAGACGCGTGAACGGCCGCTTCGCCGCACTCTCGCGCGCCGATCGCGAGACCAACGCAATCGCGTTTTCGGACGACCTTCGCTGCTGGGACACATCGGAGTGCATTCAGACGCCCGAGCGCGTTTGGGAGATCCTGCAACTGGGCAACTGCGGTTCGCCGATCGAGACTTCTGCGGGCTGGCTCGTCCTCACCCACGGCGTAGGTGCAATGCGCACCTACTCGCTGGGCGCGATCTTGCTCGACCTCGACGAGCCGCAGCGAGTGATCGCTCGATCGGCCGAGCCCGTCCTCTCGCCGGACAAGCATCGCCTCGGCGGCTACGTACCCAACGTCGTCTACTCGTGCGGGGGTTTCGCGCACAACGACGTCCTCGTGCTGCCGTATGGCATCGGCGACCAGACCATCGCGATCGCCACACTGTCGATCGAACAGCTGCTGTCGACGCTGCAACCCGAGCCCTGACCCGCCAGGAGAGCCACTCAGCCGCGCGAGCTGAGCGCCTGTAGCCCGGCGATGAGTGTGGCCTGCTCGTCGGACGTCAACTTCGAGTCACTGTGCAGCCCGAACCATGTGTACGAGCTCGGCGGCATCGATCCTCGTTGGATCGACTCCACTGCATCGCGCATCTGGCGCGCCTGCTGAGAGTCCCATTCGGAGAAGTTGAGGTTGTTGCGGCCTCCGTTGACGTGATTCGTCAGCAACCACGACACGGGCGCGACATTCGAGTACCACGGTTCGTGTGTCTGGTTGCTGTGGCAGTTGTAGCACGCCCGCACGGCGAGTTCGCGGGTCTCGGGGTTCGGCCAATTCGGTTCGGCCACGACCGCGGAGTTGTGGATGCGATACGGCACCACTTGCATGATCACGAACAGGCCGAGGACGATTGCGATCGGACGCCAGCCCCACACCCAAGGGCGCATCGACGGCGGTATCAGCGGGCGCTTGTCGCCGGGCCGATCGGTTGTCTGTTGCTCATCCCCCGAGCCTGAGTTCGAGTCGCCTGACCCCAAGATTCCTCCTACGCCGACGGACAAGGACCGTTGTTCACAACGGTAGATCTCCAGTGTCGGCCAGCGACGTCGCGCCGAGAAGGGTCTTTTGTCCGCAGTAGCAACGAAAATCGAGCCTGGCGCGAACGCGCCATCTAGCCGCGCCGCCAATGTGTCGAACTTCAGCGTATGGAGTCACCTCCAACGATTGCCGAACATCGCGTGCGCACAAACCCTCGACCTAGTCCTCGCTTCGTGTCCGCCGCCCGCGAGTTGCCAGATGCCGGCCACCGGCCGGTGGCGAGTGTCACCACGCGGCTGATTGCTCTGGTGCTTTTGCCTGTCACGGTGCTGTGCCTGGTTGCGAGTTCTGCGGTTATGTCTCACTGGACCACCGCGACTCAGGCAGCACGGGTGGATGGCGGCGTCGCCGAGTTGAGCCTTCTCGTCGAGTTACGAGACGCACTTCGCGAACAACAGTCCGCAGCTGCATTCGATGTGCGTTTTCTCGAACTCGGCGTGACACCGGCGGAGGCCGCGGCCTTCATCGGCGTGGACTTCTCATCTCAGATTGCTCCGGCCCGGGTGCAGGCGGACAACGCAATCGCGACGCTGGCCGAACGGAGCCCGGTCACCTCGTCTGCGATGCAGTCGCTCTACGCCGACATCGACACGGGAGCCATCAGTTCGGCCTCCGCAGCACAACGCCTCGACGGTTTCGGGCAGGCAGTCGGCAATGCAGTCGAAGATGGGCTCGATCGGCTCGAGCGCGAAACACGCCAGACCCCGCTGATCGCGTCGCTCGAATCGCTGCGGGAAGCAAGCGATGCGCTCGATGTGGCCACGCCGCGCGTGATCGATTTGAGCGCAATCTGGTTCCCGTCGCCGGCGGACACCGCCCAAATGACTGCTGCCGCATTGGCCCGACTGGGCGCCGAGGAAGCCAACTATCAGGACCGCCTCGCGACACTGCGCACTCTCGGCGTCGGCATGGTGGTCGACGAGCTCGTTCTGATCGAAGCCGACCCGCAAGTTCAGGCCTTTTACCAAGCAGTCGACTCTGCCGTGCGGGGCAATCCACTCACCGCCGTCGGCGAAGTGGTCGACCTCGACAAAGTCGCGGCCGCGTTCCGGGGCCATTTCGTACTCAACGAGCTCATCGCCGATCTCGTCGAGACCGCGGAGGTCACAGTCCAGGACCAAGCGCGTCTCCTCGCCGCTTCGGAACGCAATGACTTCGTGATGTGGGCGGCGGGTGCCGCCGCATTGGCTTTGCTGTCGATCGTGATCGCACTGCGTTTGTCGCGCTCGATTTCGACTCCCCTCAAACAACTGGCGGACTTCGCCCACGCGGTCAATGAGGGCCAGCTCAACATCGATCCCTCTCGGGGCCGCACCCACGGTCCCCGCGAGACCCGTGTGGCCTTCAGTGTCTTCACCGATCTCGTCACCAACTTGCAACTGCTCGACGCGAAGGCCAACGCGCTCGCGCACTTGGAGTTCGACAATCCCGTGCTCGGCGAGCCACTCCCCGGCCGACTCGGCCGGTCCCTCGAGAGCTCGGTAGCCCTGCTGTCCGGCTCGATCGTCGAGCGCGACCAACTCCAGATGCACCTCGCGCATCAGGCCACCCATGACTCGCTGACGGGAATCATGAACCGACCGGCGGCGATCACCGGTATTCAAGCGGCGCTGAACCGCGCCGCGAGAACGGGCGCGACAACTGCGGTCTTGTTCATCGATCTCAACGACTTCAAAGCCGTGAACGACAGCCATGGTCACGAGGTGGGCGACGAGGTGCTGCGCCAGGTTTCGGCGCGCATGATCGCCGGCATGCGACGCGGCGACTTCGCGGCCCGCCTCGGCGGCGACGAGTTCGTGGTTGTCGCAGAAGCGATCGCCGGAGTCGAAGAAGCCACGGAGCTTGCCCGTCGTATCGTCGAGACCATCACCAAACCCATCGAAATCGGCTCCTTGCGCGTCTCGGTCGGTGCGGCAATCGGCGTCGCTCTGACGCTCGACGGACCCGAAGACCCGCTACGCCTCCTTGCCCGGGCCGATGCCGCCATGTATCGCGCCAAGCAGCACGACGCGTCGAGAATCGAGATCTTTGACGCGGACCTGCAGCGGCAGATGATCGAGCGTGAAGACGTCGAGACGGCGCTGACTGCCGCGCTGGCCGACGCGCAGAATCGTGAGCTTCGACTGCACTACCAGCCGGTGCTCGACACCGTGTCAGGAGCAATGGTGGGCGCGGAAGCGCTCATCCGCTGGGATCGACCGGGCCACGGGCTGCTACCGCCCGACTCGTTCATCCCAATCGCGGAAGCGACGGCGCTCATCATCGACATCGACTGTTGGGTCCTCTCCGACGTGGCGCGTCAACTGGCCGCTTGGTCGGCACAACCCGACTTGGCCGCCCTTTCCGTCGCGGTCAATATCTCCGGGCGGCACCTGCTCAGTGGCCTACTCCCCCAACACGTCCGATCCGTACTCCGCGACAGCGGCATCGACCCGCACCGCCTCACGATCGAGATCACAGAGACCGTCTTGCTCACCGATCTGGTCACTGCGGCCTCTCAACTCGACGAGGTACGTGCGCTCGGCGTGAGAGTAGCCATCGACGACTTCGGTACCGGCTATACGTCGCTCGCCGCCCTTCAACAATTGCCGATCGACACGATCAAGATCGACCGCTCCTTCATCAGCCAGCTCGACCGCCGCAAGGGCACGTCGCTCGTGCGCATGGTCACCGATCTCGGTCACGCGATCGATATCACGATCATTGCCGAAGGCGTCGAGACGAACGCAGAACTGATCGCGCTGCAGTCGATGGGCGCGGACTGCATCCAGGGCTATCTGCTCAGCCGGCCCCTCGCAAGTGATGCCTTCGAGGCTTGGGCCCGCGATCATGCCAACGAGCACCGCGGCGCGCTCGCGTTCTAGCTCTGTGGATACCTGACGAGCCCCTCTCGCACCGCCGTCGCCACCGCCTCGAGCTTGGAGTGTGCATCGAGTCGGGCGAGCGTGTTTCGCACATGATTGCGCACCGTGTTGAGGCTCACACCGAGCCGTTGCGCAATCTGCTTGTTGCTCAAGCCGGCGGCGATCAGACCGAGGATCTCGGCCTGTCGCCTCGTCAGCTCACCGGCCGCTCCCCGATGGTTCGAGTCGATCTCATCGCCCGCTCCGCTGCCGAAGCCGAGGCTCGCAACGGTTCGCTCGAGTGCCTGCTCGCGCCGACGTTGTGATGTCTCGTGCACCTGTCGTCTCAGCGCACTATCGAGGCTGATGAGCAATTCGTTGGTGTCCCACGGCTTGATCACGTATCCGAAAGCACCTTGATCGAAAGCGATCTCCGCCATACGAGGATCATCGAGGCCCGTCGTCATCACCACCGCAACGTCGGGAAAGCCGACCGTCAATTCGGACAGCAATTCGATGCCGGACTCACCCGGCATCGAGATGTCGCACAACACAACCGCGACATCGGGTTGCCGTTCGAGAACCAACCGAGCAGCGGCGCCGCTGGCGGCCAGTACGCAGGAGTAGCCATGATTGTCGAGAATTCGCGCAGTGCTGCGACGGAAGTCGTCGTCGTCGTCAACCAATAGCAACTTCGTTTGCGGCTGCGCCGCGCTGATCGTCACGCTAAGAGCCAGAGTCCAACACGTGGCGAACTTTGCGCAACAGATCGTCGGCGGAGAATGGTTTCTCGATCAGGCTCACGCCCTCGGCCAACACGCCCTCGTTGGCCCCGAGAATCTGGCTGTAGCCGCTCATGAAGAGCACTCTCGTCTCGGGCCGAAGATCTATGACGTCGTCCCAGAGCACTTTGCCCGATCCACCCGGCATCACCACGTCGGTGAGCAACAGATCGATCGGGCTGTCGTGCTCACGCACAATCGCGAGCGCCTCGGTGGCGCTCGACGCCGCCAATACGGTGTAGCCACTTCTGGCCAGCATTCTCCCGACGGGTTCGCGCACGATCTCTTCGTCCTCTACGAGTAGGACCGTCTCGCCCCGAGTCGAAGGCGCTTGGGGCGCCATCGACCGCGGCGCCAAGGTCGACTCGCGAGTAGCGGGAAGATCGACGCGGATCGTCGTGCCGACACCGACTTCCGACGAGATCGTCACCGCGCCACCTGTTTGCGTGACGATCCCGTAGACCGTCGCCAGACCGAGGCCCGTACCCTGGCCTTCTGGCTTCGTGGTGAAGAACGGTTCGAATGCGCGAGCGGCAACCTCAGGCGCCATGCCGATACCGGTGTCGGACACCGTCAACCGCACGTATGCGCCCGGCTTGATGGCATACCTACGGGCGTAGGACTCGTCGGCGTCGAACAGAGTGGTCTCGATGTCGAGCCTGCCTCCCTGCGGCATGGCGTCGCGCGCGTTGACCGCCAAGTTCATCACCACTTGATCGATCTGGCCCCGATCGGCTTTGATCTGTGTGCGTCCGGGCGTGAATTCGCTGTGCAGTTCGACCTGCTCTCCGATCGTACGGCGAAGCAGATCTTCGATCTCCCCCACGACTGCGTTCAACTCGAGCACTTCGGGTTGCAGCACCTTTCGTTGGCTGAAGATGAGCAACTGACGCGTCAAACCAACGGCTCGCTTCGCCACCTTGGTGATCTCGTCCACGTCGTGTAGCAGAGTTACGAACGCGTCGACATCGGTCAACCGGCGACTGATCATCTCGGCCTCGAGGCTCGACGACACAAGCCCTGCATAGTTCATGATTCCTGCTAGCAGATTGTTGAAATCGTGCGCTACGCCGCCGGCGAGTTGGCCGACCGTCTCGAGCCGTTGCGCCTGCTGAAGTTGCGCCTCGAGCATCGCTCGCTCTTCTGCGCGCTTGGCATCGAGGACGTGCGCCTCGAAGTTGGCCCGTTGATCTTCGATGCGCTTGCGGCCCGTGATATCGCGCACGGTCGCAGAGACGATTACATCGCCGTCGATCACCGACGACGACAATGACACGTCGACCGGGAATTCCTTGCCGTCCTTGCGCCGCGCCAGAAGATCCAGTCCCGCTCCCATGGCTCGTGCCACAGGGTTCGCGAAGAACCCGGCACGGTGGCTCACGTGCACCATTCGCAGGCGCTGCGGAATGAGCGTCTCCAAGGGCTGGCCGATCAACTCGGCGCTCGTGTAGCCGAACATCGATTCGAGCTGATGATTCACGAGATGAATAAGACCGTCGGCGTCGACTGCGACGATCGCGTCTTGCGCGGCGCCGAGCAAGCCCGGGAAGTCGGCCTCGATCTTTTTTCGTTCGGAGGTGTCGCGGACAGCGGCGGACACCGCGTCATCAGTGTCGTCGTCGGTAGCGATCGACTCGAGCGACACGTCAATCGGAAATTCACTGTGGCCCTCGCGCGGCGCGGCTCTGTCGATCTCGGGAATGAGAACAGCGATCGATTCGCCCAAGAGCTCGGCCGGCGCGTAACCGAAAATTGCCTCGGCGTGGTTGTTCATCGAGCGGATGATGCCAGTCGCGTCGACGATCAATACTCCGTCGGGGCAATCGAGTAGTTCGTCGTTTGCGGATACCAGGGGCCAGGGTTCCGCGTTGTCGGTTGCGTCCATTGACGCCTCCACGCGGATTGAGAGCTTGCCGTCATGCTATGCCGAGCGGTTGCTCGTTCACTGTGTGTCGCGAGGTTCGCGAGACATCTCGGGCTACGTCTCGGCCATCTCGACGAAGTCGGGATCGAGTGCGGGTGACGAAAGCGCCGTGAACACCAGCAGACACGCGCGCATGTCGAAACAACGCACGAGGTTCACGTGGCGGATCTCGTTCAGGCCGTCGGAAATGACACGACGCAACACGTCGTCCTCTGTCGCAACGTAGAGGTCCAGGAAGATGTCGACACCGCGTCCCTGCGAGATGTAGTCCTGGGCGGCGAGTTCGGTGAATGCGGCAGCGAGTTGATCGGCCACCGGGTCGTGGCGGTGGGTGAGCGTCGCGGTCATTGTGTCCTCCCTTGGTTCCGTTGTACGCAAGGTGTCACGGCGCGCTGTCCCAGAGCTGATGTTGGACTGATTCGGCCGAAGCGAAAGACCGCCGAGCCGGGACGCATCATCCGACGTCGCCGGGCGGCGGTTGCGGCCCGAGCGAGTGACGCGACCGACGGGGCTCGCGCGGATCGCCCCGCGCTCCCGCCAGAATGGCTTTCACCTGGGCGACCCGCTCGTCGAGGCTGCCGCTCACCACCCGATAGCCGATGCCCCGAACTGCCAAATCGTGCAGCACCATGCCCTGCATACGCGCGCGCCACAACTCATTGTCACGCCACCCGTCCTGTTCGAAGTCGATGTCGTCGTCACACACGATCACGTGCCGATACCGGGTACGGCAATCGTCGGCCAACAGGCGCAGCGCCGCGAGGCTGTCGCGGTCGTAGTAGTGACTGAAGAACATCGTGGCGATCGCGTTGGTGTCGACGAACAGCCAACGATGGGCCTGTAACGCCGCCTCGTCCTCATTCTCGCGATGACGCTCGGCGATCGTCACGTAGTCGCGTAGGTCGAGCCGCCCACCGTGCTCTTCGTAGTGCACTCGACCGTATTCGGCGACGAACTGAGTGCGCAGCTCGCGCGCCATGCGTGCGGCGAGGGTCGACTTGCCGGTCGATTCGGCACCGAGGAACACCACCTTTTCGACGAAGTGTCGGTAAACACGCGGATCGAGATCTCCCCGCCGTGCGTGGACATCGGCCCGGATCGCGCTTCCCGACACCGGCCGCTCGCTACGGGGCTCGTCGACCGCGATATGCGCCGCGCCAAGGTGATGAGCGAATCCTGCGCCATAGCTCTCGCTCGTGAGGACGACATCGGGAGCGAGACCTCGGTCGGCCAGCATCGAAGCTACATACTGCCAATGCACGCGGTCGGGGGCGTCGTTGCGCGGAGCGTTGTCACCGACGAGCACGGTTGCCTGGGGGTATAACTCGCGCACCCACTTGGCGCGCACCTCGTTCGGCATGTCGACGAAGTCGGGGTTGGACCACAGGATCACCGTCAGCCGTGACGCGCTCGCGCTCGCACGATCGAGGACGAGTTGATGGCCGCGATGAAGCGGAGCGAACTTGCCGACGACCAACGCGTGCTCATGCGTAGGCATACGTCACCTTTCGTCGCCTCCGGTCGTCGCGCTGCCACAGCACCCATCCGCGAATCGACATTGCGAACAACACGAACTGCAGCACGAACTGGCCCCACAGCGCAACATGCCGGAAGAACACGGCCTGCAACACGTTGACCACCAACCACACCGGCCAGCTCCAGGTCCACTTGCGCGTCGTCGCCCAGTTCGCGAGCAGTGACAAGGACACGATGATGAACTGGATCCACGCCCACTGGTCGACGAAGTCGGTGATAGCGATCGTGTACGCGAAGATGCCGAGGCTGAGGATCCAGCCGAGTTGATACCAAACGCGCTCGTTGAATCGGTCGCCGCCGGTGTCGCGTCGATGTTCGAGCCGCCACAGCAACAGTCCGTGGATGCCGAAGACGAGATAGCTCGCCTGCAGACCCGCGAGCATGAACTGGCGGCCCGAGACGAACAGTGCGAAGTACGGCAAGAGGGACGCGTTCGAAAAATGCCAGTAACCGATCTGTTTGCCGAAGAGGTAGACGAGCGAGCTCACTACGAGCACCGAACCCGACCAGTCGAGCACCCACGTCGGTATGTCGAGCCCGAACAGATTCATCTCTTTGCCCTTCGTCGTTGTCGAGCCCGAGGACGACGGATCGGACTGCCGTACTTCCACGCCTTCCCGGCACGGAACAACTCCGGTGGTTTGCCACCTTCGCCGCCTGGTACGGCGCGCTTGCCGGTAGGCACGACCCAACCCTCTTCGGATGTGACGCTGCGACGGAAGTTGGCGCCGTCGAGCTCGACTTCCCAGACCGCTTCGTAGACCGCCCGCAATTCGCTCAGAGTGAACGTGGGCCCGACGAACGCGGTTGCCAACCGAGTCGACTCGAGGTCACTACGCACCCTCTCGACCGCGTCACGAACGATCCGCTGGTGATCGAACGCCAACTCGATGCGCCGTCCGACTACATCGGACACCGGGAACAGCCCGGCCGCAGTCGCATCGGTCCCCGCCGCCAAGCTGCCGAGCTCGCGAAGCACCGCGAGGTGCGCCACGGTCACGACGTTCATCCGAGGATCACGTCCGGGATCGCCGTACGCACCCAATTGCATCAGTACCGCCGCGTCGACCCCCGTTTCTTCGACCAGTTCACGGCGCGCTGCTTCGCCGAGCGTCTCGTTCGGCAGCTTGAACCCGCCCGGTACCGCCCACATGCCGGCGAATGGCTCTTGACCCCTCTGCACCAGCAAGATCTGCAGTGCCCCGTCGGCCAACGTGAGAATCACGACGTCGACGGTCACCGCAAAGCGGGGGTACGCGGCCGGGTCGTATCGGTCGTGGTCACTCTGCGGGCCGGTAATTGTCGTCACGACTATAACTATAGGCCGCCCTTTGAGTCATGTCGACCAATACCGCCGGCGCCACCCTTCACGTCGGGCCGCGGCCTCATCCTCAAACGATGGCCCCAGCTGAACTGGGGTGACGCGCCACCGGCGGCCGCCCGTCCCGCCGGATCGCAGACTGTTCCCCTAGGGTGATCGCAAATCCACGGACCCAGGAAGTACGGCGCGTGAATGTCTTGCTCGTAGTGCTCGCAACCGTTGTCGCCGCCGCGGCAGCCGCCCGCTCGACATGGTCACCGTGCGGCCAGTCGATGCTGTCGCAGATCAATCCCGTCGCCGAAGCCGGCCGCGGCCGCCGCTTCCGCCGTACCGCGGGCTGGTTCATCACCGGCGCGGTTCTCGGCGGCCTCACCCTCGGCGGTGTAGCGGCCGCACTTGCGGCCATCGTCGACGCCACGGCGCTCGGACATCGTCGCGCGCTCGCCGTCGCCGCCGTCGCCGCGCTTGCGGCCGCGGCCGTCGACTCGCGCGTCTTCGGCTTCGGCCCGCCGTTCATTCGTCGCCAGGTCAACGAGGACTGGCTGTCGAAGTACCGACCGTGGGTCTACGGCGGCGGGTTCGGCTGGCAGATCGGCGTCGGTTTCACTACCTATGTCATGACGGCCGCGGTGCCACTGCTCGTCGTGTTCGCCACGCTCAGCGCCCGCCCTTGGGTGGCACTCATTCTCGGTGGCCTATTCGGGCTCGCACGCGGGTTGACCGTTTTGCTCAGTGCTCCACTACGAACACAATCCGACCTGTACGCGTTTCATCGGCGTTTCGCCGAAGGAGGCGAATTCACGCGCCAAGCGGTGATCGTGACGCAACTCGCGGTCGCGGTGTGCGCCGCGTGGGCGGCGTCCACCACGGCGGTTGCGATTGCGGTCACGCTCGCAGCCGTTGCTCTCGCGGTGTGGACATCGTCGCGTGCGCTCGCGCAACGCTCGCGCCGCCGAGTCGACGCGCGACAACTCGTTTCGGAGATGTAGTACGCCTGCACGCGCCACGAGATAACCGCGTCGCCGGCGATCAGCTACGCCGGACCCGGCCCCGCAAAGCGCCGAAGCACAGTGTCATGCTCACGGTGGCGACCACCGCGATGGCGAGTAGCGCCTTGCCCAGCGCCTGCCACTGCCACCCGTCGACTACCAGCGACCGCAGTCCTTCGAGCAGGTACGTCACCGGGTTCCAGGCGGCAACGACGCCGAGCCACCCCGACAGCTGATCGCGCGGTACGTACGAGCTCGTGAGGAACAAGAAGGGAAAGAAGAGCAAGAAGCTCGAGTTGACCGCGGCGGGATTGCCGGTCTTGAGCGCGATCGCGTAGCCGAAGCCGGAGAAGGCGAGGCTCCACAATGCGCCGAGGGCGATGAACGCCAAGACGCCGAGCGGTCCGGCCTCGAAGCGAATACCGATGATGAAGCCCACGATCGTGATGGGAATGATCAACGCCGATGCGACCGTGATATCGGCCGTCATATGCCCGAGCAGGATCGCCAACCGGCGCACCGGCGTCAGCAGCAGTCGGTCGAAGTAGCCGTTTTGTACATCGAGCACCAGCGCGGGCGCCCGCGACACACCCGTGACCCCGAGCAAGATCGCGGTCGGCAGCTGGAACGCCTTGAAGTCGAACCCGGCGATCTGGTTTTCGGTGAGGCGTTGCAACGTCGCGATGTTGACGAGGAAGAAGAACAACGCGATGAAGATCGGTGGCGTGACGGCCTCGAGGTCACGCGGCACACCGCGCAACGCGCGGCCGGCGATCGTCACCGTGTCGGCAATGAAGCCGGCCGGTCGGGGCTCGGGCACGGTCGTGCGCCGCGCCGGCGCGGCGTCGGGGGTGAAGTCGATGGTGGTCATTTCGCTGCTTCCTGATCGTCGTCATGCTGGAAACGGTTGCCGGTGAGCTCGAGGAACACGTCGTCGAGCGTTGGTGTGCGCAACGTGAGGTCGCGAACGGTCGTGCCACTGCTGCTCAATGCGACCGCGACGCCGCTGACCGTGGCGGGGCCGTCGGTAGTGGAGATGACGAGTTCGTGCCGGCGTGCCTCGACCTGGATCACGCCCGGTACGCGCTCGACTGCAGGGCGCGCGATCGCGGCGTCGCCATCGACGCGCACGATGATCACGTCGGTACCGATCGAACGCTTGAGTTCGGTCGGCGTGCCTTCGGCCACGATCTGGCCGGCGTCGATGATGCCCACGCGATCGGCCAGTGCGTCGGCTTCTTCGAGGTACTGCGTCGTGAGAAAGATGGTGACCCCGAACTCGCGGTTGAGGCGGCTCACTTCTTGCCAAACGGCCGCTCTGCTGACCGGATCGAGCCCGGTGGTCGGCTCGTCGAGGAAGAGAAGGCCGGGGTTGTGCACCAACGCGGCCGCCAGATCGAGGCGACGTTTCATGCCGCCCGAATAGGTCGAGATGGGCCGGTGCAGCGCGTCGCCGAGATCGATCAGGTCGGCGAGTTCGGCCGCGCGCGTGCGAGCAACCGACTTGGACAGCCCGTAGAGCCGACCCTGAAGGCGCAGCAACTCTTCTCCTGTTTGCTTGGGATCGAGCGATGCCTCTTGCAGCGCGACACCTATGCGCAGACGCACCGCGCCCGGGTTGTCGACCACGTCGTAACCGGCGACGATCGCGTGGCCTCCCGTGGGAGCGAGCAGGGTGCACAACATGCGAACCGTCGTCGTCTTGCCGGCGCCGTTGGGCCCGAGGAAGCCGTAGATCTCGCCCTCATTGATCTCGAGATCGACCCCGTCGACCGCGGTCACGCCGTTGAATTCACGCACCAGCTTGGTGGCCTGGATCGCGAATCGGTTGGCCTGCGCCCGGGCGCTCATCGGGCGTCCGCCGGCTGCCATGGCGTGAGCCAGTCGGTGGCGGGCCAGCCCTCGGCCGCCGCCATCAACTCGTACATCGTCGCCCCGTCGATCGACTCGCGGACAATGTCGGCATGACCAGCGTGACGCGCAATCTCTTCGATCAAGTGCAAGAGCACCCAGCGCACCGACCAGGCGTCGATGTCGGGGTACCAGGGCACGCCCTTGGGCACCGGCACCTCTCGACCGAGATCGTCGATAGCCCGAATGACCGACACCGTCTCGCGGGCGACGTCGTCATAGCGGGCCAAGACGCTCGACAGCGTCTCGTCGGGCCCGAGTCGGAAGTTGTCCTCGTAGCTCGCGGCCGACGCGCCGCTCTGGCGTTGTAGGACCATGTCGATCCACCCCTTTTCCATGTCGATGGCGTGTTTGACGAGCCCGCCGACGCTCAATGAACTGGCAGACGGTACGAGCCGGGCTTGTTCATCGGTCAGGCCGTAGGCCGCGTTGCGAATGCCGTCACGTTGTTGCTCGATGTAGGCGAGCAGCAGTTCACGCTCGTCGGTCAATGGGGGCGCTTGTCCCGGCATGGCAGGTCTCCGTTCGTCGATTCGTACCCACCGTCATCGTCCTCGTTAAACCGGTCATCTCCTGACCGGTTCAAATGAGATACTGCGAAGATGCGCGCCGACCGACTCGTGGCCATCCTCTTGCTGCTCCAGGACCGCGGCCAGGTCACCGCGGCCGAGGTCGCCCGCGAACTCGAGGTGTCCGAGCGCACGGCCCGGCGCGATCTCGAAGCGCTCGGTGTGGCCGGCCTGCCGATCTATTCGACGCAGGGCCGCAACGGCGGATGGCGCCTCGCCGGCGGCGGGCGTACCGACCTGAGCGGGCTCACTGCCGCGGAAGCGCAGGCCCTGTTCCTCGTGGCCGGGCCGGCGTCGGCGACCCCCGAGGTCAAGGCGGCGCTGCGCGAGCTGGTGCGGGCGCTGCCCGAACCGTTTCGCACCAAGGCGCAGGCGGCCTCGTCGGCCGTGCTCGTCGACCCCGCCGATTGGGATGGTGCGGCGACGGTGCGGCGCACGCCGCCGCATCTCGAAGCGGTGCAACAGGCCGTCATCGAGGGCGAGCAGATCGTGTTGGGCTATACCGCGCGCGACCGCGCCAACAGCACACGCGTCGTCCATCCCCTCGGCCTCGCGGCCAAGGGCTCGGGGTGGTACCTCGTGGCCGATACCGATGCCGGACAGCGCACGTTTCGCGTCGACCGCATCACGTCGGTCGAGCGCACCGGGCGCGCGGTCGCACGGCCACCCGAGTTCGATCTCCCGACTGCGTGGCGGCTCATCACCGACGAGCTCGATCAGCGCCGCACGCCGCTGCGGGCTCGCGTCCTCGCGGCACCCGACGTCGTACGGTGGTGCCGTGGCACCTTCGGCAGCCGGGTGCGCATCGGGCCCGCGGGGGCCGACGGCCGCGTCGAGCTCGAACTACGCGGCCACCACGTGCGGTCGTTGGCCGCCGAGCTCGCGGGGTTCGGCGGCTCGGTCGAAGTGCTCGAGCCCGACGAGTTGCGAGTTCAGCTCGCCGTCCTCGGTCATGAGCTCGTCGACCGCTACGGCTGACGAGATCACGCCGAGCGCGACGAACGCCGCTGTGCAAGCGCAGCAATCCGGGCCGCCCGTTCGGCGGTGCCGTCATCGATCGAAGTGACGGCAACGTTGGTCACGGGAAGCGATTCGGCCGCCATCGGCGCGACGGTGCCACGACGCGGTGCGAGCAGTCGGAACGTCGCGAGGAAACCGACCAACGTGCAGCCGGTCAACGTAACCCATTGGAGCGCGAGGTTGGACCGGTCGGTGCCCGCCAGAAATCCATGCGCAGTGACCGACGCGAACAACACGAAGCTCGTCAGGTGAATCGAGTGCCATACCCGCCGCGGCAGCCAACGCATGAGCCACGACGTGACCTCGATCGCGACGAGGAGATACATCGCCAAGATTCCCCACATCACCGCACGCGTACGCCATGCGCTCGCGAACGGCACGAACAACTCACGCGGCCCGAACTTCACAAACGAATCGGCCCACAGGCCAAGCAGGTGGATGGCAGTGAAGACGATGGCCAACGTGCCGAGGTAGCGATGCAGATCGAGCAGCCATGCGGGAATGCCACGGCGCCGGATGAGCCGCGTCGACAGCGTCAACCCCCAGATGATGCTCGCAGTCACGATTGCCCATGCCACCATGCCGGACGATCGCGCCAGCCACCACCATGTCTGCGAATTCAAGTCTGCGATCAGCATGACGCAGCTTCTGTCCGCTTCGCTACGACGACGCGCCGATCATCGAGCACGAGCCAGCACGACGCCGCGCTGCGCTGCGCCAACTCCAGCCCGAGCCGTGGCCCGGCGACGAGCACCGCTTTCGCGATGGCCTCGGCGTAGGACGCGTCGCGAGCGCGGGCGACGACTGCCGCCACCCCTGCCGTGGACGGCATGCCGGTACGTGGATCGATGAGGTGGTGCGCGGTGCCTTCGTTCGTCGTCCACCGCCGGAAGAGTCGTGTACTGGTGACGATGGCATCATCGTCGAGAGTCTCGGTGAAGAGGGGCCGGTCCTCGTCGAATGGGTCTTCGACCTCGATGCTCCATTTGCGTCCCTCGGGCCCGATGCCGAGCACTCGCACATCCCCACCCAATTCGACACACACGCCGCGCGCACCTCGTTCGATGACACGCTCGGCGATCATGTCGGCGGCGAATCCCTTGCCGATGCCACCGAGATCGAGGTGCACACCGGCAGGAACCAGTACCGCATTGCCGTCTGCCGCGAACTCGATGCCCCGGCAACCCGGTGCCCGCTCCGCGGACGTGCGTCGTTGAAATGGCGCACGGGTGCGTACGACCTCGAACGAGGCGTCGTATCCGGCAGCGATCAACGCGTCGAACACAGTCGGATCGAACCACCCATCGGTAGCCCGCCACAACGTGACGGCACGCTCGATGAGCGCGAAGGTGTCGTGGCTCAAGGTGCAGTATCCATGCCCGGCGGCTGCGTTGAGCCGGCACAATTCGCTATCGCCGCGAAAGCGACTCCAGCGCGCTTCGCAGCGCATGACTTCCCTCTCGGCAAAGCCGGCCAGGCCC
The DNA here is from genome assembly GCA_039934635.1 of Acidimicrobiales bacterium. Classification (GTDB taxonomy): domain Bacteria; phylum Actinomycetota; class Acidimicrobiia; order Acidimicrobiales; family WLNW01; genus DATLFA01. Next base: position 4,124 of record JBDTLT010000040.1, on the reverse strand, counting down.
AGCGGACCGTCGATGACCACGACCGAGCACTCGGTACCCATCGCCCGGAACTTCGTCGCTTCCCACGGGGTCGGTTCGACGAACGAGATGCGATGGCCGGGAAACTGCAACGACTTCAGCACTTCGACGCCTTGCACTTGGGTACCGGGGCCGCGGTGGTCGGCGGCGCGGCGGGTGGCGGTGGCGGCGCGACCGTCGGCGGCGGTACGGGATTCGAAGTCGGTTGCGGCGACGGTTGGGGCGTCGGGGTACCGGCGACCGGCGCCGCCGGCGCCGCAGACGGCGCGGGGCCCGGCGTTGGCCCCACGTTGGCGGCGGGCGCCGCAGAACCGTTGCCCACCGGAGCGCCATCGTCGTACACCCTGATCACTCGTTGCTCGACTCGCGTCACGATCGTCGTCCCGGGCACGGTCGTCGCACTCGCGGTCATGGTCGTGACCGTCGTCGCCGAAGCATCGCTACTACTCCCGTCGCCCGCGGCGGCGGTTGTCGTCAGTTCCCATGACGGCGGTGGTTGCGCGGCCATGACGGTCACGATGCCGAGCATGGCCGAGGCGCTCAATCCCGTGGCGAGCACCCGACCCGCCGGCGCGGCCTTCCTGCGTTTGCGGCGCGCCATTGTCAGTCTCCCTTGCAATGCCAGCTCTGGTGTTCACGATCCCACTCGGGCTCCTGGCAGCCAGGCGGTGGTGCGGGCCGAGTCGTGGTGACGCGGGTCGTCGAGGTTGCCGGCTGTGTCGTCGGCGCCGTGGTCGTGGTGACGCGAGTTGTCGGGGCGACGGTTGTCGTCGGAGCCGGGGCGGGCTGCGTGGGCGGGGGCGCAACCGTGGTCGGTGCCGACTCGGCCACCGTTGCGGCACGTGGTGCCGCGGGCCGTGCGACCCGCTCGAAGACATCTTGGTAGACGACCTCCTCGACAACCACGGGGCCACCGGTGGTCGTCGTGACGAGTGCGTCGGAGTCGCCGGAGACTGTCTCGGTCGTCGAGGTCGAGCCGGCCTTGTCACCGAACCCGAGGACGGGAAGATTCATCGTCGACGCGATGGCGAACGTCGCGCTCATCAGCGATGCCACGCTCATCGCCGCGCCGGCCAGTGCTGTCTTCCGGGTAATGCGCATGGTTTCCTCACAAGCGGGAGTTGTCGACGCCGATGATGACGATCCTCAGCCCCGTTGGAAACCCACTTCGCGGAGGCTTATGAAAGGCTTGATCCGAGCGACCCGAATTCGGCGATGATTCGTGCGCCTCCCGCCGGGCTGCGCATCACTACGAGCTTTCCGCCCGACTTTTCTGCGACTCGCCGAGCGATGTCGAGTCCGAGCCCGGTGCCGACGCGTCGGCTTCGCGACCTACCTCGATGAATGTCTGTCTGTTTCACACCGGGGCCGTCGTCGTCGACGATCAGACACGCCACGCCGTCGCGAACCACTGCGCGTACGTCGAATCCACAGCCACCGGGTGTGTGCGCAAAAACGTTTCCGATCAACGCGTCGATCGTGACATCCAGATCCGCGCGCGTCGCTCGCACTGGCAATGACTCGCGCTCGACCGTCACGTGAAGTGGCCGCTGCTGCGCTCGAGCGAGTACCGACCAGAACGACACTCGATCGACGACAGCCACCGCGAGATCACCATGGTCCACTTTGCGCTTCGGATTGCGCGCCTTGTCGATCAGATGCGTGACCGCCTCCTCTACGCGACCGATCAACTCACCGATCCGCTGTGCATCAACGGGATCCCGTATTTGATCCGCCGTCAAACGCAATGCGGTTACGGGAGTACGAAGCTCGTGTGAGAGATTCGCCATCGACTCTCGTTCTTCTTGCAGCAAGTCGCTCACGCGGTCGGCCAGGGCATTGAGCGCACCGGCCACGACCTTGACTTCTGCCGTTCCGGCGTCGGCCGCCCGAGCCGAGAGATCACCGCCGGCCAACTGCTCGGCGATGGCACCGGTGGCCAAAAGGGGCCGAATGATCGAGCGCGCGATGCGGTCGGCGACGAGGCCGGCTACGACGACCATCGCGAGACCCAGAGCACCGAGCAGGAACCAGATCGCGTACACGTTGTGACGGAGCACACCGTCGGGCACGACGACCCGCACCACCGGGCCGCTGGTCTCTGGCCGGATGATCGGCAAGAACACTTCCACTCCGCCGTCGAATGACTGCGTGAACGCGCGACCCGTACGCGCTAGCGCGAGGCTCTCGGGCCGCACCGCGAACGGCGCCTCCCCGACGATCGTTCCGTCCTCCAGGTAGAGCGACATCGTCCCATCGGTCGTCGTGTCGGCTTGCGTGACGACCCGTTCGAGGTTGGTCGGGTCGCGGTCGCTCACCGCAACCGGAACTATCGATTGTGCAGCGACATTGGCTTCGTCGATCGCGTGTTGCGCAACGACGGTGCGCACCAACAGCGCCAACGGCGCAAGAAACGAGAGCACGACCATCGCGGTTGCAGCGATGGTGACCAGTGTGATCTGACGACGCACGAGCCGGCGCCTCTACAGGGCGTCGCTGACGAACTTCACGCCGACGCCGCGCACGGTGAGGAGGTAGCGCGGTTCGGTGGCGGTTTCGCCGAGCTTCGCCCGCAACCACGACAGATGCGTGTCGATCGTGCGCTCGGATCCGATGTAGGGCTGCTTCCACACGGCCATCACCAACTCTTGCTTGGTGACGACGGTGCCCGCTCGCAGCGCGAGGTAGTGCAACAGATCGAACTCTTTGCGGCTGAGTGACAGCGTCCGCCCGCTCAGTGTCACCGATCGCTGCCGCGGAGCGATGAGCAGCGCACCGGCGACGATCGTGCCGTCGATCCCCGCCGCCTGGTTCGCGAGGCCGCCCGCCACGCGGCGAAGGATCGACCGAACCCGCGCTTCGATTTGCTCGCTCGAGAAGGGCTTGACCACATAGTCATCGGCGCCTGCATCGAGCAGCGCGACAATGCCGACCTCGTCGTCTCGTGCGGTGGCGACGATGACCGGCACCGCGCTCACCGAGCGCAACATTCTCAACAAGTCGATGCCGTCGATGTCGGGCAGACCGAGGTCGAGGACAACGATCTCGGGATTGTGATCGATGAGCTCTTGCAATCCGGAGAGGCCGTTCGCCGCCTCGAACACTGCGAAGTCGCGCGCGGCGAGCGCGCACGCCAAGGCCGCGCGGATTTCGGGGTCGTCTTCGATGAGCAGTACAGAAGTCATGTCGTAGGTCGTTTCGCCCACCCTTCCATCGGATCGATCACGGTGTCCATTGAGCACTTCGATGTTTATGAATGATTTGAGGCGCGGGCTGGCGCCGAAATCGGCAAGCGCGACGACAATGATGGCGTGCGGACGCGAATCGCCATCATCAGCGCGTGGATGCTCGGCACCGTGGTCACGAGCGGGCTTGCGTGGGCCGCAGTGAACCGCGTCGAGTCTGGCATCACGACACGGGTCGACACAGTCGTGTCTCCCCACGATGTCGATCGCGCGCTGGCCCCATTGGCGGTGTCGTCCACCACCGAACTGGCAAACCCGGGCGCAACGCCCACCACCACGGCCCCGCTGGTTGTACCGCCGACCACTTCCCCCGCGCCGACCACGGCGGAGCCTGCCGCACCATCAGCCCCGACGACGACAGCTCGCTCGCCCTCGACGACCGCCGCGGTCCCGCCCCCCACGATCGCGGTGACCCCGACCTCGACCCAGCCGACGACCACGACCGGCGCGACACCGCCGACCGTGATTCCGACTGCCGGCGGCACGATCGCCGTCTCATGCCCCACGGCGGGCACGATTCGCCTTGTGTATGCCACGCCGAATGCCGGCTACACCTACGTGCCATCGGAGATCACCGCGACGCACATCCACGTCAAATTCACCAAGGGTGGCCAGTCGTTCGAGATCGAATCCGAGTGCTCCGGCGGTCGCGTCGAGAGTTCCTTTGAAGACGACGACTGATCGGGCAGAATGACGGCTGTGGACCCGGCGACGAATTCACCGATCAAGGCCTGCCCCCGCGAAGGCACCGATGAGGGCGGCGACCCGCCGTGCTGGGCGCACCTCTTCGACGAGCAAGCGACGGCCCCTCACGCAGCATCCGGCCCCGACGGGGGCCCCGAGCCCACCCGCTCGTAGTTG
>JBDTLT010000039.1:0-33253 GCA_039934635.1 Acidimicrobiales bacterium | reverse complement strand
GCCGGCGGCCAACGATCGCCGAGGATGTGCTCATTGAGTGCTTCACCCGAACCGATTCCGAAGATGAACCGATCGGGTAGCAAGAGTGACGTCGTGGCGGCGGCCTGCGCGATCACCGCGGGATGGATCCTCACGGTGGGACACGTCACTCCGGTGCCGACGCGCACCGTCGTCGTGCTGGCGGCGATGGCGCCGAGCACCGACCAGACGAACGGAGAGTGGCCCTGATCGTTCAGCCACGGGTGGTAGTGGTCGGACACCGAGACGAAGTCGAAACCGACGCGCTCGGCGGCCACCGCGAGTTCGACCAATCGTTCGGGACCATGTTCTTCACTGCACAACGCCAAGCCGAGGGCGACCATCAGGTGGCCTGGTGCGGGGTCGACGCGCTCCTCCGGTCGCGCGACGTAGCAACCCGGTGGGCGACGCGCATGTACGACGCGATCTCGTCGATGTCGGTCGAAAGGGGCGACGGCGGTCCGTCAACGGGCCACCAACAGGTGGGGATGTTGTCCATGGGAGCCGGGAATACCCGCATGGACCGCGACCAAACGTCCTTTTTCCACACAGCGAAAAAATGCGATTGTTCGTCGCTCGGGGGCTACGGCAGTACGCTCTGCGGGTGGTTACGGCGAAGGTCGGAGGGTTTCTTCACCACGCCCTCTTCTATTCCGGCGATACCGACTACGTCCGCGGTGCCGAGCCGTTCATCCGTGCGGGGCTGGCCGTCGGCGAGCCCATCCTGGTCGTCGTGCAGCCCGACAAGATTGCGTTACTCCGAGACGCAATCGGTCGCGAGGCCGACTCGATCGTCTTCACGAGCATGAAGGAGATCGGGCGAAACCCGGGTTGCATCATCTCGGAGTGGCGCGAGTTCGTCACGCGCAACGCGACGCCGAGCCGTGGCGTTCGCGGCATCGGCGAGCCGGTCGGGCCACAACGCAGCGCCGACGAACTGGCAGAGTGCCACCAACACGAGAGCCTTCTCAACGTCGCATTCGCCGACGGCGCGCCGTGGTCGCTGTTGTGCCCCTACGATGTCGACTCCCTCGAACCGTCCGTCGTCGACGAGGCACGGCGCACGCACCCCTATCTGGTGGAGGGCGGCGAGCGTTCGAGCAGCGCCGACTTCGTTGCCGAGACCGCGGACGTCTGGTTGAGTGCGCCGCTGGCCGCGCCACCTTCGCATGCCGTGCAATTCTCCTTCGATGGCGCGTCGCTGCACTCGCTGCGAGGATCGCTATTGCGGTTTGCGCTCGACGCGGGCATGCGCGAGCGCCGGGTCGCCGATCTCGTCCTCGCGGTCAACGAGATCGCTTCCAACAGCGTTGCTCACGGCGCGGGCCATGGCACGCTGACGTTGTGGACAGAACCACGATCGTTGATCTTCGACGTGTACGACGAAGGCCATCTCGACGATCCGCTCGCGGGCCGGCGCCGTCCCCAGCCGCACGATGCGGGCGGGCGCGGGCTGTGGCTCGCCAACCACCTGTGCGATCTGACGCAACTGCGTCGCACCCCCGACGGCACGCGCATCCGCCTCCATTTCTCGCTCGATTGACACGGTCTGACCAGACTGTGCGACGCTGTTGCACGCGTGGGTTCGGCGGCGGAGGTGGGCGTTCGAGTGTCACAGTTGATCCTCGGACCGATGCTTCGGCATGTCACCTCGACGTCCGCGACGATCTGGGTAGAGACCGACGCGAGTTGCACCGTCGAGATATTGGGCTGTGAGTCACGCACGTTCTGCGTAGAGGGTCACCACTACGCGCTGATCGTGCTCGAAGGGCTCGCACCAGGATCGACCACCCCGTACCAAGTGCACCTCGACGGATCCCGACAATGGCCCCCTTTCGACAGCGCATTGCCGCCGTCGGTGATTCGCACCCTCGACGGCGGGCCGTTGCGAGTGTTGTTCGGCTCGTGCCGCACCGCCGCACCCCACGAACCGCCGTGGTCGCTCGAACTCGCGCACGATCCGCGGGGCCGAGGCGTCGACGCGCTGCGGGCGCACGCGTTGCGCATGTTGGGCCAGCCGATCGAGGCATGGCCGCACCTCGTGATGTTGCTCGGTGATCAGGTCTACGCCGATGACTCGTCGCCCGGGGCGCGTGAGCGCATGCGGGCGCGACGCGCGGCCGATCCTGACGACCTGCCGATCGATCGCGTCGCCGACTTCGAGGAGTACACCTGGCTCTATCACGAGGCGTGGAGTCCCGAGATCGAGCGTTGGTTCTTCTCGGTCGTGCCGAGCGCAATGATCTTCGACGACCACGACATGGTCGACGACTGGAACATCTCCGAATCGTGGGTTCGCGACATCCGGCGCGAGCGGTGGTGGCGCAAGCACGTGGTCGGTGGGCTCGTGTCGTATTGGATCTATCAACACCTCGGCAACCTCAGCCCGGCCGAGATTCGTGAAGAAGGAATGCTCGCATCCATCGCGGCGGTCGATGATGGCGGGCCGCTGCTACGCGAGTGGGCCGCCCAATCCGAAGAGTTCACGCCGGTCCCCGGTGGCTACCGTTTCAGCTTCTACCGTGATCTCGGCCGCGTACGCCTGGTCGTGATCGACTGTCGCAATGGTCGCGTGCTCGAGAAGGGGCATCGTTCGATGCTCGATGCCGATGAGGCTGCGTGGGTGGCCGCGCATTGCCGTGGCGATTTCGATCACCTGTTGATAGCAACCTCGCTGCCGGTATTTGTCACCGGCGCGCTGCATGACCTCCAGGTGTGGAACGAAGCGGTTTGCGACGGCGCATGGGGGAGGCCAGGAGCGTGGATAGGCGAGCGACTCCGGCGTGGCCTCGACCTCGAAGATTGGCCGGCGTTCATACGGTCATTCGATGACTTGGGAGCGCTCCTCGCGGACGTGGGAAGTGGACGCAGTGGTCCTGCGCCGGCAACGATCAGCATTCTTTCCGGCGACATCCACTTCAGCTATGTCGCGGCGGTGCACTTTCCCGAACACGATCGCGTGACCAGTCACGTGCATCAGCTCGTGAGCTCGCCGATACGCAACGCCTTGATCCCGCGAGAGCGCGCCGCGATTCGCTTTGCGCTGTCACGCGCCGGCAAGTGGATCGCGCGCGGGCTGCGCCGCGGCGCCCGCCGTCGTCATACCGACCTGTCATGGGAGATGACCCACGGCCCGGTCTTCGCCAACGTCCTCGGGGGAGCCACCTTCGACGGCCGAAAGGCCCGGGTGGTGATCGAGCAGGCGCGTGCAACCGACGAAGGTGAACCCGAGTTGACGGTCGTGATCGACAGTCAGCTCTGAGACGATCGGTGTTTCGGCCCGTGGCATCGCGGGAACCCGATCGGCGTGAAAAGCAGGCTTGACCTAGCGTCCCCCTCGCCCGGCGAGGGCGGTAACGAGACGGCGGTCGAGCCACGCCATTCGCCGCCGGCCCGCCATCTCGTGGGCTCGACATGGGTCATCGGCCGCCGGCAATGGTTGCTACTCCTGATGAGCTATCTCGGCCTGGTGAGCGTGGGCACCGCTGTGGGGTTACTTCTCAAAGGGCCGCTCGACGACACGGCCGTGGTGCGGACCGATCGACGGGTGAGCCAATGGTTCGTCGGTCATCGCACGCCCAATCTGAACCGGTACACCGTGTGGGGGTCAGACCTCGCCGACACGTTCATCAAGATCGGCGCAACGGCGATACTCGCACTGCTTCTTTGGCTGCTGTGGCGCCGCTGGCTCGAGCCACTGATGCTGATCGTCTCGTTGACGTTGGAAGCATCGGCCTTCATCACCATCACTTGGATCGTGGCCCGGCCTCGGCCCGACGTGCCTCGCCTCGAAGGTTCGCCGGTCGACTCCAGCTTTCCTTCGGGTCACACCGCCGCCGCGGCGGCGTATGCCGCGCTCGCGGTGATCGTCTTTTGGCACACGAAGAACGTATGGGCGCGGGTCTCGGTGGTGTTCGTCTGCGTGGCAGTCACGGCCACGGTCGCCGTCTCGCGGATGTATCGAGGCATGCATTACCTGAGTGATGTGTCGGCGGGCGTGCTGCTGGGTGTGGCCTCAGTGGCAATTTCTGCTGCGATCCTGTCGCACACCCCGGCGGGGCGCGCCGTGACACGGAAGAATGATGACCAAGTGGATGGTGTGAAGTGAAGCTTTCCCTCATCGTGCTGGCGTGCGCGCTGGCTGCCGCGCTTGCGGCGTTCGCGGTCTCTGTGTCACGCAAGATCGACATGGATCCGATCGATCCGAGATCCGAGGAGCGTGCGCTCGTTCGGTCACTTTGGCGCCATCCACGATTCCGTCGATTCATGCGCCAGCGGTTCAATCGAAAGAGCGCAGGTGGATTCCTGCTCACCATCGGATTTCTGCTCGTATTCGCGGTGGCGTTCGTGTTGGGCGCGCTGCTCGACATGATCGACTCGCACCAGGGCTTGGCCCGGCTCGACAAGTCCGTTGCCGAGTGGGGCTCGCACAATGCCAGTTCGCAAACCGCTGACGTGCTGAAGTGGGTGACCCACTTGGGCAGCACGATGGTTGTGCTGGCGGCACTCGTAGCGGTCGGTGTGTACGACTATCTGCGCCATCGCAACCGCGACGTCTTTCTGTTCCTTGCCGCTGTGGGGCTCGGTGAGTGGGCGCTCAACAACGGGTTGAAGATGCTCGTCTCGCGTGACCGCCCTGACGTTCTGCGTCTCGTCAGCGCCAGCGGATCCTCGTTCCCGTCCGGTCATTCGGCCGCCGCGGCGGCCGGCGCGGCGTCGATCGCGCTCATCCTCGGTCGGGACCGCCACCGGCGAACGCGCGCAGCCCTTGCCGCCGGCGCGGCCTTGGTCGCGGTCGCCGTTGCGACGAGCCGGGCCCTTCTGGGTGTGCACTGGCTCACCGATGTGATCGCCGGCGTGGCGGTGGGCTGGGGCTGGTTCTTGCTTTGCGCCATGCTGTTCGGCGGTCGACTCCAGGTGCTGGGGGCGCCGGTGGTGCGGGCCGGCGCCGCCGAGCCCGCTCCCGACGATGCCCCCGAAGCGAAAGCCCGCGCCGAGATCAGCCCGTCGTAGCCGGCGCGCAGACCACCAGCGATGCCGGATCGACTTTGAAGTCGAGCTTGCGGGTCCGGCCTTTCGAACCCCCATCGAGCTCGAAGAGTCGCTTCTTCGCCAGGCGGACCTTGATCTTGGAGCCGGTGCCGATGTGCACATGCGACGACGTGTCCTGTTTGTGGCGCACCGCGCTGACCATGACCGAAGCCCACTCGCGCAGACCGCTGGCAGTGAGTACCGCCACGTCGAGCAACCCGTCGGTCGGTGACGCTTCGGGGAAGGCGACGAACCCACCTTTGAGCCGGCCCAAGTTCCCGACGAGCACACAGGTGACGTCGCCCTCGAAGAAGAGCGAGCCGTCCACCGTGATCTTCGCTTCGGTGGACGAACTGGTGCGGGCCTCTTTCACGCCGGCCTTGACATAGGCCCATGTGCCGAGGGCGTCCTTTTGTTCGTCGGCTTGGTCGATCATCGCGGCGTCGAGACCGGTGCCGCCCATGACGGCAAACCGCAACCCGTTGCACAGCGCGGTGTCGAGGGTGCGGCGATCGCCACGGATGATCAACTCGACGATCTCCTCAGGTTTGGACGGCAGACCAAGGCCGGTCGCGAAGAGGTTTGCCGTGCCGGCCGGTAGGACCGCCAATGCGCAGTCTGTGTTCGCCACCGCCGCGCCCGCGGCGCGCACGGTGCCATCGCCGCCGCACACGATGATCGTCTCGGCGCCTTCCTTGATTGCTTCTCGCGACGCGTCCTCGGCCGCCGAACCTTTGCGGATCTCGAGCCACATCGCGTCACCGAGACCGGCTTTCGCGAGGGCCGACTTGAGATCGCCGGCGGTGGACTTGGTCAGCTTTTCGCGATGCGCAACAACGGCGACCGATGACATGAACGTGCTCCTTTTGCGCGCCTCTTTCGGCGCGGCCGTGCGACCTGGGTCTATTCCCTGAATCGTTTCATTCAAACTTGTGCGAGCGCGCTGGCGCACACGTTGATCTTGCGCGCGCGACCTGGGTCGCGTGGAGGGTGATGTTTCGTCACCCGGGTGCCGGGTAGTGACGCTGGGTGACACCAGACGCCGAATATCCCACCCCCTCATTCGCAGTGCCGCCACAGATGAAGCGCGCCGATCGCCTGGCGGCTCCGCCGCGGCATGGCCGTTTTCGGCACGGGCTGGCCGATGCGACTCGTCATCTCGGTCCACCATTCGTACTCGGCGTCATCGCGGTCACGATCGTGGCCTCATCAGTGGGTCTGCTGCTCACGCATGTTCTCGACAACTCCTTCATCGTGCACTTCGACGTGCGTCTGGCGGAGACCCTCGCCGACCATCGCACTACGCAGCTGACCAAGTTGACGGGCATCGGCACATTCTTTGCCGACCCCATTCCGGTCGCGGGGTTCTGGTTGTTGGCCGTCGTCATCAGCGCGATCGCGCTGCGGCATTGGCGACCGCCGATGTTGTTCATGATCGCGATCGGCGGAGAGAAGCTCTCGTATTTCCTCAGCACATTGATCGTCGATCGGCCCCGGCCGCAGGTCGAGACCGTCGGCAAAGTCCACGTCACGTCCAGCTATCCCTCGGGGCACGTCGGTTCGGCCATCAGCTTGTGGGCAACGCTCGCACTGCTCATCGTGACGTTGATCGCCGGCCGCCTGACAAAGCGAGGAGTGATCGTCCCGATCATCGTGGGGGCGTTCTTCGCCGCCGAAGTCGGTTACTCCCGCCTCTACCGTGGACATCACTTCTTCACGGACGTCGTGATGGGTACCGTCATCGGTGCGACATGGGTCATCATCGGCTACAAGTTCGTCCTCGCGCCGTACCTCACCGAGCAGCGTGAACTACGACGAGGGCCGGCATCGACATCGACGTCGACGTATGAAAGGGCTGCGTCGTGAACGCGCCCTCCGCAACTGCCAACGTGTCCGGAGAATCCGGCGTTGACGCGATCGAAGACCTCGCTCGCGAACATCCCGGACTCGTCGTCATCGCTCGCGCCGGTTGGGTGGCCAAAGGACTCGTCTACGGGCTCGTCGGTTTCCTCGCGATCCCCATCGCGCGGGACTCGCGTCGCGCGTCGGGCGCTCCGTCGCAAGAGGCCAGCCAGTCCGGCGCGATCGCGAAGATTGCCGCATCTTCCGCAGGTGCCGCGGTGCTGTGGGCGGTGGCGATCGGCTTGGGTCTCTATGTGCTGTGGCGGGTCGTATCGATCCTCCTCCCTGCCGAGAACAGTGCGAAGACATGGGCGAACCGCGCCGGTTATGCCGTCAGCGCGATCGTGTACACGGCACTTGCGTTTAGCGCCATCTCGTTCGCGTCCAACGGTTCGCGCGCAAGCCGAACCGAGAATTCACGAGTCGAGCAATTCACGAGTGATCTCATGGGCCACAGCGGTGGGCGTTGGCTCGTCGGGCTCGCGGGGGCGGTGTTGATCGCGGTCGCCGGGTTCTTCGTCCACAAAGGGGTGACGGCCAACTTTCGCAAAGAGCTGCGCGAGGTTGGCGTTGGTCCGATTTCCACGAAGCAGGTTGTGCGCCTCGGACAAGTGGGCTGGTGTGCTCGGGCCGCAATGATGGCGCTCCTCGGCTTCTTTCTCATCCGCGCTGCCGTGCAGTTCTCGCCCGACGAGGCAGAAGGTCTCGACGGTGCGCTTCGGCGGCTCGCCGCGACGTCATGGGGCACGGTCATGGTGTTGGCGATAGGTCTGGGCCTCTTGGTCTACGGTCTGTTCTGCGTCATCAGTGCACCCATTCAACGGCTACGCGGCGCGAGCTGATGGCGCTGATGGATTTCGTTTGCTGCCGGTAATTGTCGGGTACAGGCGCGGGGCGTTTCAAGACGGCGCGGAAATGGTGGCCGGTCGTGCGGTTGGCAGCGGATGGACATGCGGCAGCGCAAGCTCGCCGTTTTGCCCGCAACTGGTCGACAGACCAGGCGCTGTCCTCACAACTGATCGACGACATCGAACTGGTCGTCGCCGAGCTGGTCAGCAACGCGATACGGCATGCCCAACCGCCGTACGACGTCGAGCTCTTCGAGGCGGATGGCATGATACGCGGCGAAGTGCACGATGGCTCGCGCGCAATGCCTCTACCGAATGCGCAGCCAGATCAGCACGGAGGATTCGGCCTCGGCATCGTCGCGGCGTGCACCACGCGCTGGGGCATCAACGTGGTGGACGCGGGCAAACACGTGTGGTTCGAGGTGCCCCGGTCCTGAACTGGCGACACGGGCCGGCGGTCGCCGGGTTTGCTCAGGCGCTCTTGCGGGCAGACGTCTTTCGTGCGGTAGTTGACTTACGTGCTGCATTCGATGACGTCCGCGCCGCGGTCTTACGGGCGGGTTGCTTTGCACGAGTAGCGCGCCGACCGCGCTTGGCGGCCGCAACGGAGGCACTGAGCGCTTCCATGAGGTCGAGCACGTTGGCCTTCTCTTGCGGTTCCTCATCGATCGCGACAGTCTCGCCCTTGGCGCGCCGCTCGATCAGTTCCCGCAACTCTTCGGTGTAGGTGTCGTGGTACTTGGTCGGCTTCCAATCAGCCTCGAGCGCATCGATGATCTGGGTCGCCAATCGCAACTCTTTGGCGTCCGCGCGTGTGCGCCGCGAAGGCAGCGCGTCGATCTCGGATCGTGCGACAACTTCGTCGGCGAAGCGCAGCGTCGACATCGCGAGCACGTGTTCCATCGGGCGGATCGCCGCGAGGTACTGCTTGTTGCGCATGACGACCGATCCGATGCCGACGCGCTGGCGCGCTTCCATGGCCGCGCACAACAGGCTGTAGGAACGGGCCGCCCCCGGGCCGTCGGGGCCTAGCCAATAGGTGCGCTCGTAGTAGATCGGATCGATGTCCTCGAGTGGTACGAAGTCGGACACGTCCACCGAACGGGTCGAACGTGGCTTCAAGTCGGCCAATTCTTCCTTGGTGAACGCGATATACCGACCTTTGCGCAACTCGTAGGCCATCTCGATGTCATCACCGTCGAGTTTGCGATGGGTCTTCTCGGAGACCTTCTCGTAGCGCACACGCGCTCCCGACTTCTTGTCGATCTGGTGGAATCGCACCTCGTGGTCGCGTACGGCCGTATAGGCCTTGACCCCCACGCTCACCAAACCAAAGCTGATCGTTCCGGACCACACTGCGCGTGCCATGCGACCGGGTTACCCCCGTCGCCCGCGAGTTACTCCTCGGTTCGTGAATTGCGCTGCCGCGCACGCCCCTGACCTCTATGGCACTGCCACTGCCGCACGATCCCAGTGGCGATGCCGGCCGATCGCGTCGACGAGCGCGGAGGTGAATTCACCATCGGCGGTTTCGCCGGTTACTACGCCTGAGCCGGCACAGCCGCATGCGGCAAGCACGTCGCCCCCTTCACCCCACGCCGCGAGTGTCTTGTGATGGCGGAACGCCTCGCCCAGGTTCAACGCGGCGTACGGGTCTGCGCCGACGACTCGAGCCGACGACCCACCCGCGACCACCAACGCGTCGTACTCCACGGACTGTGTGGTCAACCCCGTGCGGTCGACCGCGAGCGATCCCTTCGTTCCCGCAACGGTGCCGCCGCGCGGCGCGATCACGTAGAGCGACGCGCCCGCCTGCTCCAAGGCACTACGCAGCGCGGTGACGCCTACTGCGTCGACTCCGTCGGCGACAAGAACGCCGACCGTACGACCGGTGATGGGTCCGGGTGCCGACGGCAATTGCGACAATGCAGGCGACGCGCCCGCATCAGTCGCCGGATCGCCCGCCGGTATCGGCATGCCGAGATTGGTGGCGACGCGCTCGCACAGTTCGCGGTCGACATTCGCGAGGTTCGCGAGCATTCGGGCTCGCACCTCCTCTTTGAGGCACTTGCCGAGCTCGAAAGAGAACGCGCCGACGATGTGGTCTCGCTCGGTCGCCGACATGCTGTTCCAGAACATCGCCGCCTGGCTGTAGTGATCGTCGAACGACTGCGGACGTTCGCGGGTGATCTCTCCGCTCACCGCCCGAGGCAGCGCCCGCAAACCGTCGGACCCCGCATGGAATGGGCAGCCGCCGCCGAGCGAGTTGGGCGTATAGGGCGCCACGCCTTCGTGGATTGCTTGTTGCCCGAACCCGTCGCGCTGGTTCGTGTTCGTCGGCGCGTGAGGGCGGTTGATCGGGATCTGGTTGAAGTTCGGTCCGCCGAGGCGAGTGAGCTGCGTGTCGAGGTATGAGAAGTTGCGAGCTTGCAGCAGCGGGTCGTCGGTGAAGTCGATTCCCGGCACAACGTGCGCGGTGCAGAACGCAACCTGTTCGGTCTCGGCAAAGAAGTTCGTCGGATTGCGGTCGAGTGTGAGCCGTCCGACGATCCGTACCGGAGCCAGCTCTTCGGGTACGAGCTTCGTCGGGTCGAGTAGATCGATGCCCTCGAACATTTGGTCCTCGGTGTCCGGCAAGAGTTGCACCCCGAGATCCCATTGCGGAAATGCGCCACTTTCGATGGCATCCCAGAGGTCACGACGATGGAAGTCGGGGTCGATGCCACCCAGCTTTTGCGATTCTTCCCAAACGAGCGAATGCACGCCGGCAACGGGCTTCCAGTGGAATTTCACGAGGGTCGTCTTGCCTTGCGCGTCATAGAGCCGGAATGTGTGTACGCCGAAGCCCTCCATGGTGCGCAGCGACCGGGGAATGGCGCGATCGGACATCGCCCACATCAACATGTGCGTCGACTCCGGTGTGAGCGATACGAAGTCCCAGAACGTGTCGTGCGCCGTCGCGGCTTGGGGAATCTCACGGTCAGGCTCGGGCTTCGCGGCGTGGATGATGTCCGGGAATTTCACGCCGTCTTGGATGAAGAACACCGGAATGTTGTTGCCGACGAGATCCCAGTTGCCCTCGTCGGTATAGAACTTCACCGCGAAACCGCGAACATCGCGCGCGGTGTCCGACGAGCCGCGCGAGCCGGCGACGGTCGAGAAGCGAACGAACACGGGTGTGCTGAGGCTCGTGTCGCAGAGCACGCGCGCCCGAGTCACGTCGTCGAGAGGGTCGGTCACTCGGAAATGCCCATGCGCTCCGGTGCCGCGCGCATGCACGACCCGCTCCGGGATGCGCTCATGGTCGAAGTGCATGATCTTCTCGCGCATATGGAAGTCCTGCAGCAGTGCAGGACCGCGCGCACCGACGCGCATCGAGTTGTCACTGGTCTCGACCGGTGCACCCGTGACTGTCGTGAGCGTGTCGCCCGACTGTGCCCAAGTGGGCGCCAAGGCGCTATCTCGGGCATCTACGCCGGTCGACGAACCGTTGCGGTTGGCAGCAGGCGCGCGGGTTCCTTCGGGGGTGCCCGTCGCGGCGTGGTCGTTTGCTGCCGGCTTGTCGTTGGTGGCCATTGCCTGCCCTTCGCAGAACGGTGAGCGCTCGTACTACCCCTTTATTTCGGGGCGAAACGAAGATCACGTAGGAAGGGCAGCGCGTCGACCGAGTCGCGACCGACGAGCGCGCTGATCGCTCACCACCGCCGGAAAATCCTCGCGTCGCCACTCGGCCAGCATGACCTTGACTACACCGACGAAGGGCACTGCGAGCACCGCGCCGACCAAACCACCGACGGCTGCGCCCACGAGTGCGGAGACGAGCGCAAGCCATGGCGGCAGATCGATGGAGCGGCCGATGACCGTCGGCTGGATCACGTGGTTCTCGATGTTCTGGTAGACGATGAACACCACAAAGGCGATGACTCCTTTTGCCGCTCCTTCGCCGAACGCGAGCAGCACGAAGGGCGCGCCTCCCATGAACCCACCGATCTGGGGCACGAAGTTCCATGCCAATGCCCACAGCGCGAGCACCGGTGCCAGCGGCACACCGAGTAACAATGCGCCGGTCAAAACCATGAGACCGTTGAGAGTAGCGACGAGCGCCGACCCCGCGGCGTAGCGCGCGATCGCGTTCTGTCCGGCGCGCGCGAGTCGTATGTACTGACGGCGGCGCCTCACCGGAATCTTGGCTGCGATCACATCGACGACTCGTGGTCCGTCGACGAGGGCGGAGAGCAAGATGACGACCGTCCAGAACAGCCCGACAACTCCGTCGCCGGCGACAGAGGCGGCTCGCTCGATCACGCGCGAATCGGCGACGCGCTGTGGTAGATCCTTGATCGCCTCCTCCACTCGGGTCGCCGCGTGCGCGTTTTCGAGGACTTGGCCGATGAGCGGCAAGTTCTGCAATGAAGCCACGACGTCGGGGGCGTCTTCGACGAGCGAACTCGAACTGCGCGACGCCTGTGGCGCAGTGGTTCGGAACAACACCGTGCTGGCGATCAGTACGAGCGCGATGCCCGTCATCAGCACCACGATGCGCGGAAGGTGGGTGCGGCGTTGCGCAAACGAGATGGGACGGTCGACGCCGAGCGCAACGATCAGGCCGATGACGACCCAGATGATGATCGAGCCCATCCGAGACAACAAGAGTTGCGTTGCCGCGGCGATGACGACGAGTGTGGCAACGGCGATTGCGGAGCGCCACGAGATTCGCACCGACAAGCGCCCGGGCCTGGTCGGGTCGGTCGACGGCACGCCGGCCACCACTGGTTCGCTGATCTCGTCGATGCCGCGCTCTTCGACGAATCGCTCGGCGGCTGCTGCCACCGCTGAAGGTGAGCCGGTGAAACCCGCAACGCACGCCGCAACGAACAGGCCCAGGGCGGCGCCCGCTACTCCTCCCGCAGCCACGCCGCCCGCGAGCCCGAGTGCCAACAGCAGCGGCCCCACTCGCGCGGACCGTTCGACGTAGCGCACTCGCGCAATCCAGTCGATCACCGTCGCAAGCGCGGCGATGGCGGCGATTTCGTACGCGGGGCGCCCGTAGTGCGTCGTTGCGAGGACAAATGTCGGCGCCCATGCCGCGGCAGGACCGAGCATCGGCACCGTCGAGAGCAATCCGGCCGCGCAGGCGAGGGAGACACCGGTGCGCAGGCCGAATGCCGCGGTGACCCCGGCAACGGCAGCGCCATGCGCCGCGCTGACGACGATCGTTCGCCGCAGGTACGTGCTGGCGGTCAGCGCGCTCGTGCTCACCACCGTTCGAATCGTGCGGCGACGCGCCTTCGACGCAGTGATCGACGTCAATGCATCGAGGATCTGTCTGCGCCCGGCGACCAGGAAGGCGGACAGGACGGTCACCAATATCGCCTGACCGAGCCGATGCAGCACCGCGCTCGCGGCATCGTCTCCGGCGACACTGCGCGCGGCGATGCTTCCGAAGAATGAAGCGACCCGGCGGTGGGCATCGAGATCGCTGGCGAGCGCGGCGGGCCAGCTGCCCGGTTCGAGGTCGTCGATGGCGGTATGGAGTGAGGCTTCGACAGCCGAGGCTTGATTGTCGAGATCCCATGCGACCACGCCGGCGAAGCTGCCGAACGCGAGGAGACCACCGATGTGCACCGTGACGAGCGCTGCCGCGAAACCGATCTTTCGCGAGAGCTTCTCGACGAGTGGCTCGAGCGAGACGGCGCAGACCAACGCGACCGCGATCAGCCCCAGCACTGCCTGAGCCTGTTGGATCGAGTTGAGCGTGAACACCATCACGAGGGCGACCAGGGCGCCGCGGGCCAGCCCGTCGAGCGAAAGGACAACGTCGTACACCGGCCGCCGAGGTTCTTGGTCGTTCACACGCCCCGCATACCCCAGACGGGTGACCACAAAACCGTGGCCGATTCCGTTTCGAACCCAACCATCCGGGGAACAGGCGGCCAGCGATGTTTGCGCCTTGGTGCGAGTCGGAGGACTGTGGTGAGCGAGTACGAAGTGATCATCGTTCAAGAGCGCTACGACGTCGATCCTGACCTGTTGAGCTACCTGTCGTCGATCGGACACCGGTTTTCCATCGTGCGTCCCCACCTCTACGACCTCATCAACGGAGTGGCGTTGCGCAGTTATTGCGCGATCGCTCGCAATCAAGCGGTCGAACTCGCGGAGCGTGAGTGGGTCGTCTTCCTGAGCGACGGCTCCGACCCGGACACGGACTGGCTCAGCGACCTCGAGCGCGATCTCGACGATGCCGAGGCGAACTGCGCGGCGGCCAGCGTCGCAGCCAACTCCGACCCCGAAGCGAGTCGCGTTGGCGATGTTGCCTACCGGCGTGATGTGCTGCAAGCAGTGGGTGGCTTCCTCGAAGATCAAGACAGCGAAGGGTGCGAAGACTTCGTCGCCCAGCTCGAGTTGGTGGCGAACGGCTACAAGATCGTGCAGGGCAGCCGGCGCTCCAATGGCGGACACTGATCAAATGCCCGAACGGGCGACCCTCCGTAGAAGAAACAGGGCGTTGGTCCGTTTGCTGACGATCACGGGCACGACGGGTCTGTTCGTCGACGGGGACGGCGCCGCACACTGATACGCCCGCCTCTGGGTGTCCGGCTCGAACCACTAGCGTGGCGCCCCCATGGGCGCCGAGCGGACCACGGTGGCCGCGGCGGCCTGGATCCTGCTCGCCGTCCTCGCGGTCGACCCGCAGGGTTGGTACCCGTTCGGTCCCGGCCGATGGCTCGTGGTGTCAACCGGAGTGTGTGCGCTCTTGGCGAGCACACTCTGGGCCCGCCGGCTGACGACAATTCCGCGGCTGCAACTCGTGATGCTCGCCCTGGTCGCCGTCTTCGCGCTGGCGGCCACGCGCGGCCTCGACCCTCGCTACGCGTGGCTCGGTACCCCTGAACGCCACTTCGGCGTCGTCACCTGGCTGCTTCTGGCCGTGGCGTTCCTCGTCGGTGTCAATTTGGTCCGACCGGTGGGGTTGTTGTGGGGGATCGGTGCGGCCGGCGCAGTGGTCGGCCTCTCGGCGAGCGCGGAAGCAGTCGGCTGGGAGCCGCGGGTGTTCGCCGTCGACGACCGTCTCAGCGCCATGTACGGGTCGCCGGCATATCTCGGCGCCGCGGTCGCGGTGTTCTTGCCGGTCGCGGTGGCGGTGTCGTTCGACGGTTCATTGCCGCGCCGGCTACGGCAACTCGCGGGCTTCGCATCGCCCTTGCTCGTCATCGGGGTTCTCGGATCGGGCGCGCGGGCCGCTTGGCTGGGGCTCGCCGTCGCGACTGCCGTCGTGGGCGGGCGCCGGCGTGATGCGCTCGAGGGGCGGTATTCGAAGCGGACGCTGATCGTGGCTGGGTGCACCGCAATGGCGATCGCCGCCGCAATCATCGCGTTCAGCCCCGTCGGGGCGCGGGTGGGATCGGCGTTCGATTCGGACGCGCCCGGTGGCCGTGGCCGTCTCGACGAATGGCGGATCGCGACCAATGTGGCGGGCGATCACCTCTGGTTCGGCGTCGGGCCCGAGGGCTACCGCATCGCATTCGCGGAGGGCGTCGACACGGCGTACGAGCGAGCACACGGACGCACCCCGACGCCCGATCGCGCGCATTCGGCACCCATCGATGTGTTGCTCACCGGCGGCATCGGCGCGCTCGGATTGTGGTTTGCCTGCGTCATCTTGGTCGGACGTCACGTGTGGCGCGCGCTCGGCGACGAACGCATTTGGCTCGTCGGCGCGGCAGCGGCACTCGTCGCGCATTTCGTCGGCCAACTCGTGTTGTTCCCGTTGGCCGAGATCGAGCCGATTGTGTGGCTGCTGGCCGGTGTCGTGGTGGTGCACACTGCGCGACCGAGCGAACTATTCGACTGCACGCTGCCGCGAATTGTTGCCGCAGTGCCTGCAATAGCGGCCGTCATCGCATTGGCGTCGGGTGTCACCGACGTGGTCGCGGATCGCCGGGCGCGCGAAGCAGTGGTTGCCAGCTCGCGTGGTGACTTCCAAGAGGCGTTCGACCATGCCTCGAGCGCGGCCGCACTTCGCCCCGACGAGTTGCGGCTCCACCTCTTGAAGGCCGAAGCCGCGCGGACTGCGGAAAGAGGCATCGTCGTTGCGCTCGACGCGGTCGACAACGCGCTCTCGATCTCGCCGCGCGATCCGATCGTCGTCGCCCGCCGCATCACGCTGCTCGTCGATCGGGCGGAGGCCACGCTCGTTCCTGACCACGCCGACGAAGCACGAGCGGCAGTGGCCGCGGCCATCTCACGTGACCCTGTGAACGCGGATCTGCGGGTGCTCGAGGGGCGGGCGGCACGCGTCACGGGCGACGCTGACGCGGCCGAGAGGGCCTGGCTCATCGCCGAGGATCTCGCGCCGCGCTCGCCGATCCCGCCGGCAGATCTGGCCCTTCTCTATTTGGCCGAAGGGCGAGTCGATGCGGCGGGAGCGGCACTGGCGCGAGCGGTGCGGATCGCCCCCGACGACCCCACTGTGCAGGCAGTTCGCGCCCGAGTAGAGGGAACGCGATGAAAAGGGAACCATCCGACCGGCTGAGGCGTGTGTAGGGCTATGCGGCGACCACCTATGACCGAACGGCCGATCGTGCGCCCTGCACCCGTCGACGACGATGTCTTCGACGAGATCGTGCTCTGGCCGAGCGACGACTTCGCGTCCGAGTCGGTCATCGTGCACGGCCTCGAGATCGCAGAGATCGACACGGCGCGGCGCGGCTTCGAATCGTTCTATCGCCAGGCTCGGCCGTCGATCGGCCGAGCGCTCGCTCTCGCGCTCGGTGACGTCGACCTCGCCGCCGACGCGACCGACGAGGCGTTGGCACGCGCGTACGAACGATGGTCCAAGGTGTCGCAACTCGAACGCCCCGAAGGCTGGGTGTACCGCGTCGGGCTGAATTGGGCGACGTCGGTGCTGCGCCGGCGCCGCAATCATCAGCGCCTCTACATCGCCCTGCCCGACGAGGCGCCCATGATCACGGACCCCGCGGTGCACGCCAGCATCGCGGCGCTCGACATCGACCATCGTGCCGTCGTCGTGTGCCGCCACCTTCTGGGG
This sequence comes from Acidimicrobiales bacterium, assembly GCA_039934635.1. Taxonomy (GTDB): domain Bacteria; phylum Actinomycetota; class Acidimicrobiia; order Acidimicrobiales; family WLNW01; genus DATLFA01. The sequence goes on along the minus strand of JBDTLT010000039.1, from coordinate 16,405 downwards.
TGGTCGGTCAGCGAGACCGCGGCTGCCCTCGAGATCCGCGAAGGCACCGTCAAGAGCCGACTCCACCGCGCGACGCGAATTCTGCAAGCACGCCTGCATCACCTCGATCCCACCAAACAGAACGAATCATGAGAGGCCTCACAATGCGTGACGACAGCCGCTTCGATCAGTACTTCTCCGCCCGTGCCATCAGTATCGAACTTCCTCCCGCGGGCATCGCCTCGGTGATGGATCGGGCGGCGCGCCGACACCGCCACCGGCGCGCCGCCGTTTCCGCCTGTGCTGCGGTCGCGGTGCTCACGGGTGCGCTGTCGTTCGCAAACCTCGACGGCGCGCCCTCGGCCGAGCGAGTCGATGTCCGGCAGGCCGGCCCGGTGCTCGTCGACTCGTCGCTCGTGTGGCATGCCGTGACGCCCAGGGCCGCGCTGTCGTGGAGCAACTCGACGGTGGTCGGGCCGGGCAACGCGCTCTACAGCCTGTCCACCGCGCCCGGTGCGGTCACCGAAGACAGCGGCCCAGTGCCGGCGACGCTCTACCGGTCGGCTGATGGGATCGAGTGGACGCCGACCGCGTTGCCGGACAACCTCAACCCGTCGTCGCTCGCGACCAGTGATCACTTGCTCTACGCGATCGGCACTGCGCCGGCCGGTGGCAACCTGCGGGCGGTGCAACTTGCTTCTACGAACACTGCGGGAGCGGCTTGGTCGCGCGTTACGTTGCCGATCAATGTGGCCGCGCTCGAGGCGCGCTACGGAGTGCACGTGGGTCTCAACCGGCTAACGGTCGCGAGCAACGGCACTCGTGTTGTGGTCGGGGTCCGTGTGCAAGTCGAAGATGATCTCGCGAAACTCATGCCCCGGGGTATCGATGTGAGCCAGGGCTACTCGGTCACCGAGACCGGCGTCGATGTCTATGTCGCTTCGACCCCGGGCGCGGCGCCGGCCGAAAAAGAAGCTGCCGTCGCGCGCAAGATGAAAGCTCCGGTGGTCTCCGCGTCCTACACATGGGACCAGCTGAACATCGATGCCGCATTGCGCTCGCTGTTACTGGGCGAGACTCGCGTCTTCGTCTCCGACGACGGCTCGAACTTCGCCGAAACGAGCTTGCCCCGCGCAGTGCGCCAACTCGGCGCACTGCTCGCAACGGCCGACGGATTCAGTTTGGTCGGGTCGAGCGGCGCGACGTATTCGACAATCGAATCTTGGAGCTCGGCCGACGGCCACACGTGGCAGGCCGATGCTGGGTTGGCGACACCCGGCTACGTGCTTGCATCGGGTACGCGTCGTGACCGTGGCGTGGTTGTCATCGCCGGTCAACCAGAAGCAGGCGAGCAGGTTGCGACGATCAAGGTGCAACAGGGCGACGGCAAGTGGAGCGAACTCGGCGTCACCGACCTCGTGCGCCGGGCCGGGATCGAAGGCGACTTCTCCACATCGGGTGCAGCAGTAGGCCCGCTCGGCGTGGCATTGGTGGTCACGCAGTACGGCAGCGACGAAAAGGAACACAGCTACCTCGTGACGACCACCGACGGCATCGAGGCCTCGGTCGTCGATCTCGCTCCGCTCGTGGGCGAAGGTCATGCCGGTGATGTGCGGGTGACAGCAGACGCCATCACGGTCACCGTGAGCGGCAACTCCGCAGGGTCGCCAGTGCAGCTTCTTGTCGGTACACCGAAGCGTTGACGGGTGGTGGCATCCCTGCGCTGCCACCAGTCAGCGCCCTGGACCACGGCGTCGGTCACCGGTACGGTCGACATGTGGAGACGCTGAAACTCCTTGTGCGCGAAGGCGTTCGGCGCAACGTGATGGCGTTAGCCGCGGTGGCGATCCTGTTGACGGCGGGGCTCGGCGCCGGTCTGGCCAGCATCGAGATCGCGCATCGAACGGAGCGGGCCTACCCCGACTACCTGCGCCAGGCCCAAGTCGGCAACCTCGTCGTCAATCCCAGTCTCGACACCGCCGAGGCGGAGGCGATGATTCGATCGGTGCCCGGCGTAGTGGGTGTCACGAGCGATTCGTTGCTGACGGTCGGAGTGAACGACAACCAGTCGAACTACCTCCAGGCACGGATGTCGCCCAACGGTCGCTACACCGAGACGGATCGCCCCGTCGTACACGAGGGCAGAATGATCCGATCGGGCGCCGAGGCGTTTCTCAGCCAAGAAGCGGCGATCGAGGTCGGCGTCAACGTCGGCGACACGATCACGCTCTCGTTCTACACACCGCAGTACACCCTCGAAGACGGCGAGGCTTCGGACTTCGTCCTACTCGGGACCGAGCAGGTGCAGGTGGTCGGCATCGGTGTCCTTTCCGACGAAGTGCTTGCCGACGAACTGTTCCCGCGGCAACGGCTGATCGTCACCCCCGATGTGGCCGCGAAGTACGACTGCGTCATCGGCACGCCGAGGCCGGACGACACGCGTTCGCTGACGCAGATATTTCCCGAATTGATTCCGCCCGACTGCACCACGAGTTATCGCTATTTCTCGTTGCGTACGGAGGGCGGTGACGCCGGCGCGAAAGCGGTCGCCGGCGCGCTCACCGATCTCTTCGCTGCCGCGAACGAACAGCTACCGGCGGCACTTCGCGAAAACAACGTCGGGTACGAGCTGATCGCGTCGTTCGCGGCCGATGACGCGGCGCGGGTTCGCCAGTCGTTGTCGCCGGTCGTGACGTCGATGCGCGCCTTCGGCTACGCGGCGGCATTGACGACGGTCGGCGTGGCGCTGCTGTTGGTCGTGCGCTTGCTGCGCCGCCGCGAACGCGATGTCGCGGTGTGGCACAGCTTGGGGCTGTCGTCGATGCGCCGCGCGCTCGCTTTGGCGCTGCCTGCCGGGGGTGCGATCGCCATCGGTGTGGTGGGTTCCTTGGTCGTTGCATGGGTCGCTTCGCCCATCGGCCCAGTGGCGAGCGCGCGTGAAGTGGTGCCGCACAGCAGTCGGGGCGTCTCGGGTGCCGTAGCGTGGCCTGTCGCGGTCTGCGTCGTCTTGCTCGCAATCGGGCTTGCTTTACTGGCGCGGCGCAGCGCGGGCCGGCCCGTGATGGAGGTCGAGGACGTGACCTCGCATCGTCGCGCCCTCGACCGCTTGAGCCGTTCGCCGTCGTTCGGCCTCGGTGTACGGGCCGCCACGCGTAGCAGGGGCGCCGGAGCGTTGCTGACGGGATCGGTGCTGGCGATCGGCGCGGTCGTCGCCACGACGGTGTTCAGCGCGAGCGTCGTCCATCTCGTCGACACACCCTCGCTCTACGGGTGGTCCTACGAGACCGGCGTGCTCGTCAACTTCGGCTACGGCCCGTCCAGGCTCGAAGCGGTCGCGACAAGCCTCGATCGGCCCGAAGTCGAACGATGGGCAGCAGCATCGGTAGCGGGTGGGCTGACGGTGAACGGTGTTCCGTTGCCATTCATCGGACCGCGGGCCGGCTTCGAAGAATTGATCGCGCCATCGACGATCGTCTCGGGCCATCCGCCGCACGCGGCCGACGAGATTGCGTTGGGCTCGCGGACTGCGCGCGATCTCGGCGTCGGTGTCGGTGATGAGGTCTCGGTACAGTCGGCGAACGGCGAGCGAACTGCCCGCATCAGTGGGCTCGTCGTATTGCCGGCCATCGGCCCATTCGAATCCGACCGGATGTCGCTCGGCAATGGAGCGTTGTTGTCGACTGCGTTGTACGACGTGCTCCTCGACCAAGCGCGGGACCAGACCGACAAGTCGGGGAGCGAACTCGCGGATCAGTTCGCCGGATTCGTCGCCGTCGATTTCGCCGATGGTGTCGATCCCGCCAAGTTCATGGCGGAGATCAGCGACCAACTGCCAGGGTGGGATCCGTACGAGGCGCCGCCGGAGGTCTTCACCGATCCCGTGCGGCCGGCGACGATCGTCGATGTCGACGCGATGCGGCAGGTGCCCGTACTGCTCGCCGGTGCGTTCGCGATCACGATGGCAGCGAGTGTCGTCGCCGGGATTGCGTCCGGTACACGTGCGCGGCGGCGCGAGTTGGCGGTCGTGCGGGCGCTCGGCGGTACACCGCGCCAGATTCGGGCATCAGTGCGTTGGCATGCGATTGCGGTCGTCGCGCTCGGCCTAGTGGTCGGTGTGCCGATCGGCGTGGTCGTCGGTCGCGTCGCGTTTGCTTCGTTTGCGCGTGATCTCGGGGCGGCACCGCGCCCGTTCGTGCCCGTACTGCTCGTGATCGTCACGATTGTCGTCGTGCTCGCGATAGGACTCGCGGCATCGGTCATGCCGGCGCGGCGCGCCGTCGCGCACCGTGATGCGTTGGAGGCACTGCGTTCACATGGCGCCGAGGCGAGGCTGCTCTAGCCGCGCGCCGTGATGAGCAGCTGCGCGAACTGTCCGGCAATCGCGGTCGCGTCGGTGTCGTCCGGATCAGTCGCCACGGCGATCGCCACGCCGTTCACGAGGGCCACGATCAGTTGAGCCATCGCCGACGGGTTGACCCATGCCGGCAGCAGATCGCGTTCTTGCTGCGTGCGCATCTCTGCCGCGAGCACGTTCGCGAGACCTCGGTGCAGCACACGTATCTCGTCTCTGACCGCGACGTCATGTTGGGTGGCAGAGAGACCGTGAAGGTACGCGGGTAGGTCGTCGCGATGTTCGCCCAAGATGTCGTCGAGCATGCGGGCCGAAGCAAGCAGTTTGGCCACAGGGTCGACGTCCTGGCGCATCAGCTCGTTCACGACGGGCTCGATCAACGACCGGGCGTTTGCGGACAACGCGGCGGCGACGAGTTGGTCCTTCGAGCCGAAGTAGTAGGTGATCGCTCCGAGGTTTTCGCGGGCCTCTTCCGCGATCGCGCGCGAGGTGGCCGCTCGAGGGCCGCCCGTGCGGATGATCTGCGCCGCCGCGTCGAGCAGCCGCGTCCTGGTCGCAGTCGTCGTGGCGGCCGATGCTCGCCTTTGCGTCGATATCATACGTACGTATGATAGTGGCGTGGAGCAGCCAGGACGGGCATCGATCGCCGCCATGATCACGATCGCGGGCGGCGCCGGCCTGATCACGATCCACCACTTCGGAGGGTCGCCCGGCGACCCCGAGGGTTGGTTCGAGAGTGCGGGCCTTGGCGCCCCCTTCATCGGCGCCGGGTTGCTGGGTCTGCTCGGCGTGCGGCTGTCGTGCCCGTGCTATTGCGCGGCTGCCGGGCTCGCGCTGTGGCCGATGTGTCTGATCTCGGTCGTCGGGTTCCCGTTGCTGATACCCGCCACGGTCCTCATGGTGGTCGGCGTGCGTAACGACCTGCCGTCGCGCGAATTGGCCATCGCGGCCATGACTGCGCTGGTGCTCGCGGCGACGACCTGGTACGTCGTGCTGCACCAAGACCCGGCCTCGTGGACGACCAAGACCGGATCCGGCAGTTCGAGCAACGTCATCACGACGTTCGAAGCCACACTCAGCGTCAGCGTCGTAACGATGGTTCTGATCGTCTGTTCTCTGCTGCCCCCGCGTCGTCAGGTGTCGACGGCGGGCTGAAATTTCAATCGGTCCAGCCGGGTCGCACGAGGCCGGTCTCATACGCATACACGACGAGCTGCGCGCGATCGCGCGCGCCGAGCTTGATCATTGCGCGGCTGACGTGGGTCTTGGCGGTCGTCGGGCTGATGTAGAGACGTTCGCCGATCTCATCGTTGGATAGCCCTGCGGCGACGAGGGTCATCACTTCGCGCTCGCGGTCGGTGAGGAAGTCGAGCTCGGGGGACAGGTCGGCGGGCTTTGCCCGAGCGGCGTATTCCTCGACCAACGACCGGGTTGCACGCGGTGAGAGCAGCGCGTCGCCGCTCGCGACCGCTCGCACGGCACGGATGAGCTCGACCGGTTCGGTGTCCTTGACGAGAAAGCCACTCGCGCCCGAGCGCAACGCCTCGAAGACATACTCGTCGAGGTCGAACGTCGTGAGCATCACGATGCGCACATCGGCGAGCCGCGGGTCGGCAGTGATGGACTTCGTCGCGGTGAGCCCGTCGACTCCGGGCATGCGAATATCCATGAGAACGACGTCGGGCACGAGATCACCGGTGAGCTGCGCGGCGGCCGCACCGTCGCCCGCCTCACCGACAACGCAAATGTCTGCCTGCGCGTCGAGTAGCGCGCGTAGGCCTGCACGCACCAAGGCCTGGTCGTCCACGAGCACGACTCTGATCAAGGTGCATCTCCGATCGGCAAGCGTGCCCGCACTGCGAAGCCGCGGCCGGGCCGTGGGCCCGCCTCGAACGAACCGCCGATCGCAGTGGCGCGCTCGCGCATGCCCGCGATGCCGTTGCCCCCTGACGGCAGTTCGGGAGGCTTTGTCCTCCCCGAACCATCGTCGAGCACTTCGAGGTTCAGTGCGTCGGCCGCGGCCCGCACGCGCACGACGGCATCGGCGCGATCGGCGTGGCGAGCGACGTTGGTGAGTGATTCCTGAATGATGCGATAGGCGGCGACATCGACGTTGCGGGGGAGGTTGTTGAGATCGCCTTCGACGTCGACCCGCACCTCCAGACCCGCGGCGTTGGAGCGCGCGACGAGTTCGTCGAGCCGCGCGAGGCTCGGGGTCGGTGCTCTGGGTGCGTCCTCGTCCGCGCGCCGCAAGATGCCCAGGATCGAGCGCAGTTCGACCAACGCTTCCTTGCTCGATTGCTTGATCGTCGCCAATGCATCGCGCGCTTGCTGCGGTTGCTCGTCGAAGAGGTGCAGCGCGACGCCGGCGTGGATGTTGATCAATGAGATGTTGTGTGCGACGGCGTCGTGGAGTTCTTGGGCGATGCGGAGACGTTCGTCGCTCGCACGGCGCTGCAGCGACTCGGCGCGCGAGAGCGCTTCTTCTCGGGCCCGTTCGCGCCGACTACGAACGAGTTCCATCACACTGAGCAGCGCCACGAGCCACGCACCGAGCCCGATCACCCCGCCAATAGGCGGCGTGTCTTGTGTGCCGAGCACTGGGCCGAGCCATGTGAAAGCGACCATCCCGAGGACGATCGACGCGATCGCGGCACGTCGATGGCCGGTCAGCACGACCTGCGCGAGCGAGACGACGAGCGCGAAGAAGATGGGGCCCCGCGGATAGTCTGCGATGAAGTAGGTCACCGTCGTGACGAAGGCGAAGGCGAGCACACCGACGGGCCAGCGACGGCGCAACGGCAGCGCCGCGATGGCCAGTGCGAGCAGCGCTACGCCATACCCATCGATGTCGCGCCGCTGCGGTTGGTGTTGCGCCGCCAACAAGGTGATGCCGATTTGCACCGCGATCCCGGCCGCGACGAGCACGGCCTCGAAGCGGGGACGGCCCGGGGTGAATGGCCGGTTGGCGGGCGCCTCTGCCGCGGCAACCACATCGTGTGTCATCACCCTGGAGCGTACGGATACGACGGGCGGACGACATCCGCCCCCGGTCTCGTTGCGGACTACTCCCACGGGAGTACGCGCAAGTCACGCCGGACGCAGGACGACGCGATGCCCCTCGATTCTCAGTATGGAAGGCATGACAACGACAACCGAGAATCCCCAAATTCACGTCGGCGCGAGCCCGTCGCACGCAGCCGCCCGCGTCGAACACGCCACGAAGGTCTATGGCGTGGGTGATGCGGGCGTCCGGGCCCTCGACGATGTTTCCATGACCATTCCCACGGGCCGCCTCATCGCGATCATGGGCCCCTCGGGCTCGGGCAAGTCAACCTTGCTGCATTGCATGGCCGGTCTCGACACCCTTTCGACCGGCACCGTGCGCATCGGCGATGCGGACCTCGCAACGCTGAACGATCGAGAGCTCACGGTGCTGCGCCGCGAGCGCGTCGGCTTCGTATTTCAGGCCTTCAACCTCGTGCCGACGCTCACGGCGAGAGAGAACATCACCTTGCCGTACACCCTCGGCGGTCGCCAGCCGGACGAGGCATGGCTTGCGCAGATCGTGCGCACCGTGGGCCTGCACGATCGTCTCGGTCATCGCCCCTCCGAGCTCTCGGGCGGCCAACAACAGCGCGTCGCAGTAGCTCGAGCATTGGCGACGAAGCCGGCAATCGTCTTCGGCGATGAGCCGACGGGCAACCTCGACTCGCGTGCCGGCGCGGAGATCCTCGGTCTGTTCCGACGAGCGGTCGACGACTTTGGCCAGACCGTCGTGATGGTGACCCACGATCCGGTCGCGGCGTCCTACGCCGACGCAGTGGTGTTCCTCGCGGATGGCCGTGTGGTCGACCAACTCGATGATCCGACCGCGGCGAGTGTTCTCGAGCGCATGAAGGCTTTCGGAGGCTGACCAATGTTGCGGATGACAATGACTTCGCTGTGGGCGCGCAAGCGTCGCCTCCTCGGCACGAGCGTTGCGGTCGCCATCGGCGTCGCGTTTCTCACGGGCACTCTTGTGTTGGGCGACACGCTGAGCGCCAACTTCCGCGATCTGTTCAACGATGTGTCGGCGAACACCGACGTCGTCGTGCGCAGTTCCGCGGTAGTCGAGGCCCCCGGTGCAACCGATGCGAATCGAGGACTGATCGACGAATCGATCATCGACACAGTACGCAAGGTCGATGGTGTCGCGGACGCCGAGGGACAGGTCGTGGGCTATGGGTCGCTGTACGGGCGAGACGGCGAAGCCATTGGGGGCAACGGGCCGCCGCGCCAGGCCGGTAGCTGGATCACTTCGCCCGCACTCAATCCCTACAAGCTCGTCGAGGGGCGCGCGCCCGAGTTGGCGGACGAAGTGGTGATCAACCGCGGCGCCGCGAAGTCAGGCGGCCTCCACCTCGGCGACGCGACGGTCGTGCAGACTCCGGAACCGGTCGACGTCACCATTGTCGGCATCGCGACGTTCGGCGACACCGATGGCCTGGGCCAGACGACGTGGACCGCCTTCACGCTGCGAAGCGCGCAGGACGCGGTCATGAATCAGCCCGGCAAAGTCAGCTCCATCCTCGTAACGGCGGCCGACGGCGTGTCGAGTGCCGAGTTGCGTGACCGCATCGCCGCGGTCGTACCGGCGAACACCGAAGCCATCACGGGCAAGGCATTGGCCGACGAACGCATCGATGACATCGCCAAGACGTTCCTCAACCTGCTGCGTACGTTCCTCGTCGTGTTCGCATTGATCGCACTCGCAGTGGCGACGCTCAGCATCAACAACACGTTCGCGATCACGATCGCCCAGCGCACGCGCGAACTCGCGTTGTTGCGCGCCGTCGGTGCATCTCGTCGACAGGTGCGCGGCGCGGTCACCCTCGAGGCGCTCGCAATCGGGGGAGTGTCCGGGCTTGTCGGTCTCGCGGGCGGGCTCGCGATCGCCGGCTTGTTGAAGGGCTTGTTCGACGCGTTCGGTGGCGCGCTGCCTGCCGGCGGCATGGACATCCAACCGCGGTCACTCGCCGTCGGTTTGGCGGCCGGGTTGATCGTCACGCTGCTCGCCGCGCAGGCGCCCGCTCGGCGGGCGTCGGGCATTGCTCCCGTCGCGGCCTTGCGCGATGCCGACATCGAGCCGAGCCGGCCATCGCGTCGCCGGTATGTCAGTGCCACCGTTCTCTTGGCTGCGGGTCTCGCGCTCACACTGAGTGGCGCGTCGAGCGGCCAGGGGGCACTCATCGGCGCCGGGAGCATCGTGCTCGTCGTGGGCGCGCTCGCCGTTGCGCCGATCGTCGTCGGGCCGGTGGTGCGCGTGTTCGCGATCGTGTTGCGGCGCACACCGAACGGCTCGGGCAGATTGGCCGAGGAGAATGCCCGGCGTCATCCCCGCCGCACGGCGGCGACGGCGACCGCGCTCGTCATCGGCGTCGCGGTCGTGTCGCTGTTCACCGTGTTCGCCGCCTCGATGAAGTCGACCATCGAGGATGACATCGCCGGTGACTTCGACGCGGATCTTGCCGTCAACACGGCAGCGTTCGGTGGCAATCAACTGAGCCTGCGAATCGTCGACGAGTTGCGCTCGGCAACCGGCGTCGGTGATGTCATCGGCCTCGGCAACAGCCCTGCGCTCGTGGACGGCAAGTCGACGATGGTCACTGCGGTCGATACCAACTCGGTGTTGTCGGCGATCCGACTCGACGTACGAGACGGCTCGCTCGCCGACGTCGGTACGGATGGTGTCGCCATCAGCGAATCCGATGCGAAGGACAACCACCGCTCCATCGGCTCGACGTTGACGATGGCGTTCAGCGATGGAATCAGTCAGCAGGTCACCGTGCGGGCGGTCTATGCCGACTCCGCTTTGGCCGGCAGCATGCTCGTGCCGCGCGCAATGTGGGTCGACCATGTCACGCAGCCGACGTACCGGACGGTATTCGTCAACGCGGCAGACGGTACGTCGGCGTCATCACTGCGGGCCGCGATCGAACCCATCGCGCTGCGCTTCGGAGGTGATGTGCAGGATCGCGCCCAGTACATCGCGGCCGCCACCAATGGCCTCGACATGTTGCTCGGCATCGTCTACGTGCTCCTCGCGCTGGCGATCGTCATCGCGCTGCTCGGTATCGGCAACACGTTGTCGCTCGCGGTTCACGAACGACGACGCGAGATCGGCCTGCTGCGCGCCGTTGGGCAAACGCGCCGTCAGACCCGCGCCGTGCTGCGGCTGGAGTCCATGATCGTGTCGAGTTTCGGTACCGCCCTCGGCCTCGTCCTCGGAGGCTTCCTCGGCTGGATGCTGGTCATCGCGGTGTCGACGGGTGACACGAGCCTTGCGGTCCCGGTTGTCCGGCTGGCAATCGTCGCGGTGCTCGGAGCATTGGCCGGCGTGCTCGCCGCTCGGCGTCCGGCGCGCCGTGCGGCGCGTGTCGCGATTCTCGATGCCATCGCGGCGCCGTGACTCGTGGATCGATTGGCGATCGCCACCCGTCAACTCGGCGACGACGGCGTGGCCGGTCAACCCCGCAGCAGGAGTCGCGTTTCGTTCGCCGTTGCCACTGATCGGCCGGCCGCGTGCGCCAACTCGACCGCCATCTCGACCATCGCCACGTTGGTGTACGTACCCTTGTCATCGAGGATCGGCATGTCGCCGAGACCAGTGCGGATATGGCCGCCCATTGCGGCTGCGAGCATGTTGAGCCTTCTGAAGAGCCGGCCGTCGGGACGACCTCGGTACAAGGTGGTGAACCAGTGGCAATGCTGCCCCGACTCCAGGTGATCGAGGAACATCAAGAGCCCGCGAGCGTCGGGTCGCGGCCCCACGAATTCTTCATCGAGGAAGATCTTCAGGTGCAGGTCGTCATCGAGTAGGCCGCGCTCTCGATAGCGACGCAACTTGCGCATGTGTCCGACTTCTCTCACGCCCATGCTGTAGACGACCCCTCGCTCGCGCAACGCGGACATCACGGCCAAGTTGGGATCGGGGTTGTCGCCGTCGAATGCGTTCGAGTGATGCGAGAAGATGTCGACGGTCGCCAGCTCGAGTCCCTCGTCGGCCAGTTCGAGAACATGCGGGCAACGATCCATGCCGCTGCCCGGTTGCGTCGGATAGAGAATGGCGTCGCACTCGGCGCGGATGCGGGCGAAGGCCTCACGGTAGAACTGCGTGTCGAACCAGAGTTGCTCGCCGGTGGCCGCGTCACGGGCGTGGAAGTGCACGATCGCCGCTCCCGCTCTTGCACAAGCGATCGCGTCGTCGACTACCTCGTCGAGGGAGTAGGGGATGTTGGGATTGTCCTGCTTACTCGCCAGTTCGTTGATCGCGACTTCGATGATGAGCGGTTCCACGAAGCACGTTGTAGTCGATTCAGGGAGTACTTGACGCCAATCCTGGTCGAGTGGGCAACTCGGCCTCGACCCAGGCACGGAAGCCGCCGATGACATCGGCGCTCTGCAGACCCAGATCACGCAAGGTCGCGGCCGCGAGGCTCGAGGAGTAGCCCTCATTGCACAACACGATGATCAGGCGATCGCGCTTCGCGATGTCGGGCAGCCGGTGGTCGCACGCGGGGTCGAGGCGCCACTCCAACACGTTTCGGTCGATCAAGACCGCGCCCGGCACTTCGCCGTCGACGCGTCGCTGGAACTCGGGTCGAATGTCGACGAGCACCGCTCCCGCCTCGACCGCCTTGGCCGCGGCGAGTGGATCGAGCCGAGCGATGCGCGTTCTCGCCTCGGCGAGCAGTTCGTCAATGGTGCGAGCCATCGTGTCACCCTACGCGGCCACGTCACACCGTGACGCGCGGGTGCGATGTCGCTCGAATTGTGCACGGCATGTGGATCTCTCCAGGTCAGATGGCCAATTTCAGCGGTCGTCGTCGGGCAGCAGTGGAACCCATCGCAGCGACGGCGCCGCGTTGGGTACGAAGTCGACGATGACGCAGCCGGCCTGTCCCCTGCGCGAGCGTGCCGTGGCCCCGGGGTAACAGACCAGCGGCTCGGTGCGCACGACCGCGTGCTCGTGCAGGTGGCCCAGCGCGACATAGTCGCAGTCGAGGCCGTCGAACGACGCGGGAAAGATCGGCGAGGATCGATGAAGGTCGTAGTCGCTCTCGATGACAAGCCCATGGCCGGCGATGATGTTCCACATGCCGTGACGTCGAGACGGCGAGCCCGCCAGCGGCTGGAAGGCCGGTTCGTGCTCGACCATCGCGCGGCCCCACACGACGATGTCCGTGCCGGGAACCTCGACGATCGACCCGTCAGGGTCGTCGAGGAACAGCACATCGCGACAGCGCGACTGCGCCTCGAAACGGTGGTGGACCGATTGCTCGTGTAGCGCATCGTGATTGCCGACGAGCAACACCACCGGCCGTTCGAGGCGGTCGAGTTGATCGGCGGTCCAGTCGAGTATGTCATCGCGGACCCGAGCATGGTCGAACAGATCACCGACGATGAGCACGGCGTCGACGTTGGATGCGATGGCCCTGTCGATCGCCGCGGAGAACGCCTGTTGATGATGCCCGCCGTCGTCGCGGTCGAGATGAACGTCCGAAGTGTGCAGCAGGGTTGCCGGGCGAGGCGCAGTCATCGTTGCGATCGTAGATCGTCGAACGCCTTCAGCAACCGCTTGGCGCTTCCTCGGTTACGCGGGCTCGGGTGAGTTGGCGGTCTCGACTGCCTTCATCATCTGCGGGAGGTATTTGTCATAGCTGGTCGCGCACCAATCGATGGATCCCGAGCGCCCCGCGTTGGCGTTGCGGAAGTGCGGCACTACGTAGCGCGCGAACAGGTCGTAGCTGCGCATCGTTGCAGCGAGCGACGCGGTGTTGTGAGCCAGCAACAAGAATGTGCCAAATCCGCCCGATATCTCGACGAACTTCTCGATCTGTGCGATCGCATCGTCGGGCGTGCCCACGACGCCTGACCCGAGTGCCGCGATGCCTTCGTGGCGCCACGCCGCCAACGCGGCGTCCGGCGACGAAGCCCAGTCGGCATCGAGCATGCCTTGGTACACGGCAAACCGGCGGGCAAAGGCATAGAGGCCGTCGCGGACGTCGGCCTCGGCCTGTTCGGTCGTTTCGGCGAGGTGTATCGGCGCGACTACGCGCCAGTTGCGGCGATCGGCGACGTGACCGTGCTCGGCTGCGACACGTTCGTAAACGGCCCAATTGTTACTCAAGGCGTCGTACCAACTCGGCACGCTCGCGCCGAATGACAACAGCCCGGCGCCGTACCTTCCGGCAACTCTCGCGCCGGTGGGCGACAGCGTCGACGCGACCGCGAGCTCGGGATATGGCGACTGGAACGGCAGCAGTTGCAGGCGCGCCTCGACCAGTGAATACCACTCGCTCGTCTCGGTGACGACCTCGCCTTTCAATAGTCGGACGATGACGTCGAAGGATTCGCGCATGCGGTCGCGCTGGTCCTCGGGGTTGATGCCGAACATGTATGCATCCGAGGGCAGCTGCCCCGGCCCGACACCGAGCATGATGCGACCGAGCGTCTGGTGGTCGAGTTGCGCGATGCGGTGCGCGACCTGGAATGGATTGTGATACGGCAGCGAGATCACACCCGTGCCGAGTCGGATCCTACGTGTGCGCTCCGCGGCGGCAGCGATGAAAACCTCGGGTGACGCGATGATCTCGATCCCCGCGGAATGGTGCTCGCCGACCCACGCCTCCTCGTAACCGAGACGATCGAGATGCTCGACGACATCGAGATTCTCCCGTATGAGCACGGTTGGGCTGGCAAAATCGGAGTGGAACGGGGCCAGAAAGACCCCAAATCGCGTCGGCACCATGACTTCGCCCCCAAGCGTTCGTCCACGAGCGAACGGACTGTAGCCGGGCTCGGTTCGAGGGGAGATGACACGCGAGAATCGTCCGGTGAACATCACCTTCGACTTCAGTGGCAAGAGCGTGCTCGTAACCGGGGCCGCGCAAGGAATCGGATTCGAGATCGCCAAGCTGTTCGCGGCCTCGGGCGCATCAGTAACTGCGATCGATCGCAACGAGTCTGCGCTGGCCCAGGCATGGGCCGGATTCGAGCGCGTGACGTGCGCCGCGGCCGATGTCGCCGATGCCGACGGCATGCAGGCGATCGTCGACGCCACCCTCGAGCGTGTTGGCCGAGTCGATGTGGCGGTCAACAACGCAGGTATCACTCGCGATGCGGTGGTTTGGAAGCTCACTTCCGAGGCGTGGCACGCGGTCATCGACGTGCACCTGACGGGCACGTTCAACATGACGAGGGCGGTGGTGCCGCCCATGCGCGCGGCCGGGTTTGGCCGGATCATCAACGTCACTTCGTACACGGGGATGCACGGCAACATCGGCCAGGCCAACTACGCCGCGGCGAAGGCCGGCATCATCGGCTTCACGAAGACCGTCGCCAAAGAGACGGCGCGCTTCGGCATCACGGTCAACGCGGTGTCACCGAACGCGATGACGGCAATGGTCGAAGGCGTGCCACCGGACAAGCTGACCGAGTTGACCGCTCTCGTTCCGCTGGGGCGATTCGGGGCGCCCTCGGAGATGGCGCCGATGGTCGCGTTTCTCGCTTCGGAAGAGGCGAGCTATGTCACGGGCGCCGTGCTACCGGTCGACGGCGGACTGTCGATGTGATGGGCGCGACCGGCCGGTCGTAGAACTTTGCCGGGCGGGTTGATTTCTTCGCCCTGATGCCGAATGGCTACATAAGCGCAATTCGCGCTGTAGGCAACCTCCTCGAGCCAGCGGCGGCCGCACTCGCCACGCGCCACCTCGAGTTGATGGGACAAGGTATCGATGCCGCGAATCCTTCCTTCCATTTCGCGCGCCCGCGCGTTCGTTGCCCTGGTCTCGAGGCGCAGGGCGCGTGTGGCCGCGGGGGTGACCGTTCTCGCCAGCATTGCGTTGTTCGTGGCGGGGGTCGCGTTTGCCGCACCCAGTGTTGTCTCGGGCGCAGGCCCGTTCACGTACACACAAGGTGACCCGCCGCTGAACATCGGAGCGGGCATGGCCGTCACCGGGGGCTCGAGCTACGCCGGTGAATTCATCCAGTTCGCCGTCAACGCCCCGACGCTCAACGAGACGCTGTCGTTGATCACCGTTGGCAGCGCAAGCACGGTCAACGGCGACGTGTCGATCGTCGGCGACGATGTCTACCTCGGCAACGGTACGACGGCGGATGTGGTCGCGACGGTCGATGCCACCGACGACGGCGGCGCCGGCCGCCCGCTGCGCGTCAACTTTGTCGACCAGATTGTGGATGCGGGCTTCGAAGATGGATTGACTGGTTGGACGGCTCTCAACCAACGCATCGATCTCGGCACGACAACTATTGCTTCTTGTCTAACTGTTGATACGAGTACGTACTCCGTTGCCGCCACTCACGAGGACAACGACGTGCCGGCTGTCCTGGGGGCGATGTCGGCGAACACAGTCACATCCGGTTCGCCCACCGAAGGTGCAAGTGCCGCGCAATTGCAGGCAGGCATCTCGTCAGCTCAGCTGACGTTTGACGTCTTGCACGGACCTGCGATCTTCAGTAGCCAATTTTACGTCAGCGCGGGCTCGAAGATCGACTTCGATTGGCGAGGCGTTGCCGGCATTGATCGCTATCACGTGTTCGGCTACCTGCTCGATGGCGACTGCACGCAAACCGTGGTGCTGGACGCAACCGGAACGGGAACCAGCTCATGGATAACGGTCGAGAGCACCGTCGTGGACTCTGGTACCTATCGTTTGGTCTTTGTCGGTGGGACGTTCGATTCAGATGGCGGTCTGGCTATGGGCGCGTCGCTCTTCGTGGACAACGTTCGGGTCGAGAGCCCGGCGATCGACGATGCGTTGGTGCAGAAAATCGGCCGCAAGTTGCTGTACGCGAACTCGTCCTTCCCCTCAGCGACGATGCGCACTGTCGATGTGACGGCGCAGAGTGCACTCGACGGTACGGGCCTCGGTTCGATGGCCGTGAACCTTGTCCTCGCGCCGGTCATCACGGACCACGGCTATCTCGGTCTTGTGCCGGCACGTTTGTGGGATTCCCGCAGCGGCGCCAAGCCTGCCGCAGGTTCGGTACGCGAATTGGTCGTCGTTGGAC
>JBDTLT010000038.1:0-33303 GCA_039934635.1 Acidimicrobiales bacterium | reverse complement strand
CATTGGCCAGCGCTCGCTGCACCAGCGATTCGTTTTCGCTGTCGAGATGGCTGGTTGCTTCGTCGAGCACGACGATGGCCGGATCTTTGACCAACATACGGGCGATGGCGAGACGCTGTTTTTCGCCCCCCGACAACCGGTAGCCGCGCTCGCCGACGAGCGTGTCGTAACCGTCGGGAAGTGCCGCGATGACGTCGTGGATCTGCGCGGCGCGGCACGCAGCTTGGATCTCTTCGAATGTCGCTTCGGGTCGGGCGTAGCGGAGGTTGGCCAGCACCGTGTCGTGGAAGAGATGAGGATCTTGCGACACCACGCCGATGGCGCCGTGCACGCTCGTCTGCGTGAGATCGCGGACGTCATGACCGTCGATACGCACCGCGCCCGAGGTGACGTCGTAGAGCCGGGGTACGAGCGATGCGAGGGTGGTTTTGCCCGCACCCGAAGGGCCGACCAGAGCGACCAGTTGTCCGGGAGTGATCGACAGATTGATGTCGCGGAGTACTTCGGCGGTTTCGCCCGTGAAGTTGTGCACGGTGTTGAGCTCGAGTGACGGCACCGAGGTCTCGTCGGCGCGCGGGTAGCGGAACGTGACGTGGTCGAACTCGATCGCACCCTTGACGTCGTCGAGTGACGTGGCGCCGGGCTTGTCGCTGATGGTGTGGGGCGCGTCGAGCACCTCGAAGACTCGCTCGAAGGACACCATTGCGGACATGACGTCGATGCGGGCATTGGTGAGGCTGGTGAGCGGCATGTAGATGCGGGCCACGAGGATGCCCATCGCGGCGAGCGTGCCGGGCGTGAGCGAACCGGAGATCGCCAGCTGCCCACCGATCCAGTAGACCGCGGCAGTGCCGACGGCGCCGACGAGCGTCAGCGCGATCATGACCACGCGGCTGTACATGGCGGAGCTGACACCGATGGCCCGCACGCGATCGGCTCGCCCGGCGAACTCGTCGACCTCGGCCTTGGGCCGGCCGAACAGCTTGACCAGCAGCGCGCCGGCGACGTTGAACCGCTCGGTCATCTGTGTATTCATCGCCGCGTTTTGATTCATCGATTCGCGGGTGATGCTCTGCAGCCGTGCGCCCACTCGGCGCGCCGGGAGCAAGAACAGCGGCAGCAACACGAGCGCCAACAGTGTGAGTTGCCACTGCAGGATGAACAAGGTGATGAGTACCGTCATCAATGTGATGGAGTTGGAGACAACCGAGCCGAGCGTGCCCGTGACGGCCCGCTGCGCGCCGATCACGTCGTTGTTCATACGGCTGACCAAGGCACCGGTCTGGGTCCGCGTGAAGAACGAGATGGGCATGCGTTGGACGTGATCGAACAGCGTCACTCGCAGGTCGTAGATGAGCCCCTCGCCGATGCGCGACGACCAGAAGCGCTCGAACAGCGAGAGCACCGCCTCACAAAATGCGCCCCCCAGGATGAGCGCGGCGAGCAGGTTGAGTTCGGGGCGGTCGTGCGACGGGATGGCGTGGTCGAGCATGCGGCGAAAGAGCAGCGCGGGCAGTAGCTGGAGCACGGCCTGGACCACGATGACGAAGACGAAGCCGATGAGCATGCCCCGGTAGCGAGTGGTGTACGCCAACACCCGCCGCGTCGTGCCCGCCTTGAGCTTGGCATTGCGAAGGGCATCGGGATCGCCCATCGAGTGCATCATCATCATCGGGCCGCCGGGTCTCATGGCGCACAGCCTAGGGGGACCCACTGACAGTCCTTCACGGGACGCTGTCATCGGTCACATGGCGCAGCGCTCGTGGGCCGCGTCGATCGTTCGCTGTTAGACAGAGGTCGGTGACTTCAGGGGGAACGGTCGAGGGGCGACGGCTCACGCTCATCACCGTCACCTTGATGGTCGGCGTTGCCGCGACCTCGTTCCCGACGACGGTGCTCGTGGCGTCGCTCGAGCGGATCCGCGTCGACATGCACACCGACCTCGCGACGATCTCATGGGTGCAGGTCGCACCGAGCATCGGTTTCGCGCTCGGCATGCCGTTGTTCGGCAAGCTGGGCGACCTCTACGGGCACCGGCGGATCTACGTCACCGGCTTCGCGGTCGCGACCGTCTTCTCGGTGTTGACCGCGCTCGCGTGGAACCCGCTCTCGCTCATCCTCGCTCGCACCGTGAGCCAGATCGGCGGCGGGGCCACGGGTACCGCGGCGATCGCACTCGTCGCGGCGCAGTTGCCCGCAAGCCAGCGGGCACGGGCGATCGGCCTGCTCAATGTCGCGGGCGGCCTCGCGCCAGTGCTCGGCGTCGTCATCGGCGGGCCCGCTGTCGACGCGATCGGTTGGCGCGCGCTCTTCGTCATCCAAGCGGTGCCGGCCTTCATCGCGTGGTGCATGGCGCTGCCGCTCTTGAGTGAGACGCAGCGACGTCCCGACGTTCGCTTTGACACTGCCGGAGCGTTCACGCTCGGTGTCGGCGTCACGTCGGCCATGTTCGCCATCAATCGCGTGCGGCCGTGGGGTATCGACAATCCCTTTGTCATCGCGACCATCGTGCTGACCCCGCTGGCGATGGCGAGCTTCATCCGCACCGAGCAACGCGCGCGATTCCCGTTACTGCCGTTGCACTATTTGCGGCGAAGATCCTTCAGCGCGTCCGCCACCACCATGTTGTTCATGCAGGCGTCGTTCATCGGCAGCTTCGTGCTCGCACCGTTGATGCTGCAACGGTTGTTCGGCTATTCGGTGGGCAAGACCTCACTCTTCTTGATCACGCGACCCTTCGGTTTCGCGGCCGGCGCGTGGGTCGCCGGACATCACCACGACACCCGCAGCGTCAAGAAGCTGCAGATCTTCGGCAATGCCGCGCTGATCGTCGGCTCCGCGTTCATGGTGATCGGGCCCATCGACAAGTCGATCTGGCTCATCGAAGTGGGTTTGGTCGTCACCGGCTTCGCCAACGGCTACGCGCGCACCGTCATCTATGCATTGGTCGCCGACACCGTCGACACGGCGGACATCGGCATCGCCACGGGTGTGCTCAACATGTTGAGTCAGATCGGCTCCGCGTCGGGCACGACGATCATGTCGGCGGTCATCGCCGACAGTTATGCCGCGTCGACGATGGGATGGGCGTTCGGAGTCGCACTGTTCATCGCGTTGTTGACCGTGCCGGCGGTGGCGTTCTACAACACGCGCGATCAACGGGTGTCGGTGTCAGCAGATTCGCCATAATTCGGTGCGCTCGTCCCGACCGGGCGAGCACAATACGTACCATGACCTCTGCACCGCTACGCATCGGCACCGTGTTGTTCGAGCGCTTCGAATTGCTCGACGTGTTCGGTCCGCTCGAGATGTTCGGCGTGGCGCCTGGTCGCTTCGACATCTCGATGATCGGGCCGCAGGCCGGCCCCGTTGCGAGCAACCAGGGTCCGAGCGCTCACGCTGACCATGCCTACGCCGATGCGCCGCCGGTGGACATCGTGCTCGTCCCCGGGGGCATTGGTCGTGTAGAGGCCATTCAAGACCGCGCGTTCCTGGATTGGCTCGCCGGATACGCCGCGGCGGCCGAGTACATCACCTCGGTATGCACCGGCTCGGCGCTGTTGGCCGCCGCCGGCCTCCTCGACGGTTATCGGGCGACATCCAACAAGCGAGCGTTCGATTGGGTGCGCGAGCACGGCCCCCGGGTCGAGTGGGTGCCCGAGGCGCGCTGGGTCGTCGACCGCAATCGATGGACGTCGTCGGGCGTCGCGGCCGGCATCGATATGGCGCTGGCTTTGATCGGGCATCTGCACGGCAACGACTTCGCCCAGCGCCTCGCTGATGGCACCGAATACGAATGGCACACCGATGCGGATTGGGATCCGTTCGCGGCAATGAACGGTCTGGTGTGAGCGCGGCTATCGGCGCGCGGTGATGATCCGCGCCGGCACGCCCGCGCGAAAGCCATCGGTTCGGTTCGCGTAGTAGCGCTCGTTGAGATCGAGGTCGGTCAAGTGTTGGTCGACGAAGAAGTCGTGCGCGGCGAGTAGTGAAACGAACTCGTCGGGTGTGAAGCGGCTCTGGAATGGTTCACCGCGCGCCGCGACGTTGGCGCTGTTGTTTCGGAGCACGGCCAGTTGTTCTTCGGTGATGGGTACACCCTTGCACGGGTAGTTGCATACGAGGATGCTGCCCGACGCGGTCAGGTTGGCCAGCTCGGAGAGCGTCGATTCGATCGCGGCCGGGGTCAAGTAGGGCAACGTGTTGAGCCAGCTGACCACGGCCGGTCGCGTCGCGTCATAGGGCGACGCGAGCAGCTGCGTCGACAGCCGCGTGACCTCGAAGTCGACGGGTACGAAATGCGGTAGCGCGGGCACTGGGGGCGCAGCGGCGAGCCGTTGACGTTTGAGCCGTTGGACGTCGGGGTGGTCGACTTCGAATATCGCGAGCCGACCCGCGAGCTCGGGGTGGCGCATCGCGAACGTGTCGAAGCCGGCACCGAGGATCACGTATTGGTCGATGCCCGACTCGACCGCGGCGAGCGCGACGTCTTCGGCGAAGAGCAGGCTGCCCACACCGACGCCGGACATCGCCCAGCCGCGCGTGTTCGCCAGGAACTCCGCCCGGCCTTCGTCGCCCCGCAACGCCTGGCGCTCGTCGTCGGGCAACAGGTGCACGGCCCAATCGTCGACGAACGCGGGAGGGTCGAGATGCAGGGTCTGCAACGCGCGCCAGCGCGACGCGGCTTCGGCGGTTGACATCGTGTCGGGCGAGCTCACGGAGTTGGCTCCACACATTTGCGGCGATAATCCGCCGCTAGCGTACCGGCTCGTCCAAGGGGGGATGACATGACGCAACGAACCGCGCTCGTGACCGGTGGGACTCGAGGCATCGGCAAGGCGATCTGCCTCGAGCTTGCGAAGGCCGACTTCCACGTGGTGATCGGAGGGCGCACGTTGACGAGCGGGGATTCCGTCGATTCGTTCTCGGACGGAGAGCCGTTGCCGGGCAGCCTCGAGCAGACGCGGGCCGAGATCGAGGCGTTGGGTGGAACCGCGTCGTTCGCGGTGATGGATCTGCTCGACAACGCATCGGTCGAAGCCGCGGCCGACCGCGCGATCGAGGACCGTGGCCGCATCGACGTGTTGGTCAACAACGCGATCATGTCGACCGCGCAGAGCTCGACGCTGTTCACTCTCGACTTCTCGATGGACATGTTCCAGCGCGAGATGCAGGTCAACTTCTTCGGCGCGCTCGCGCTGATCAAGCGCGTGTTGCCGAACATGCTGACAAACGGGGGAGGACGCGTCATCAACATGTCAGCGCGGTCCTTCTACCGCAACCTTCCCGCGCCGGGTCGAGGCGGACCACGGTTGTCGTATACCGCGAGCAAGGCCGCTCTCAGTCGCGTGGCCGGCAGCTTGCGGGCGGAGTACGGCCGCAAGGGGATTCTGGCCTTCGACGTCGACCCCGGGCCCTGTCTCACCGAGAAGGCCGATCGGGCGATGTCGGCGCTCGGCTACGACCCTTCGATCTTCGCACCGTTGTCGGCACCGGCGAGCGTGGTCCGTTTCCTCGCGGTTGCTCCCGTCGAGGACCTACCCGCCAACGGTTCACACGTCATGGCCCAGGAGTTCGCCGTCAATCGAGGCCTCCATGCCGCGTGGCGTGACGGCATCGAGGCGCCCTCGCGGGTCGACCTCGCGCAGTTTCTGCCCGTTGCCACGGGTGGCGTCGACGGCTGAGCGCGCGTCAGCGCGTTGCGACGATCAGGAACTCCATGGCACCGTTGTCACGCACGTCGGCGACGCCGGCGAACGTGGGGCTCGGGATCTTGTAGTCGGCCCAAACGATCGGAACCGTGCCAAGCATGCGGATCTCGGTGGCGGAGATGAGTTGGTAGGTCACGTCGATCGTGACGCGCTTGGTGACACCGTGGATGGTGAGATCACCGGTTGCCTTGCCTTTGTTCTCCGCGCCGACGGTGGGGATCGACGCGAAGTCGATGGGCGAGGCCAGCTTGAACGTCGCGGTCGGGAAAGTCCGTGTGTTGAGGATGCGATCTTGGACCTGGCCGTCGCGACGGCCGCTGTCACTCGTGAGCTTGGTGAGATCGGCACTGGCTTCTACTGCGGTCACCTTGGTACCGGCGACGGTCACCGTGCCCGTGACCGCGTTCGTGCGACCGACGGCCACGTTGTTGGCGATACCACCAACGAGATCTTCCGTTACGCGATAGCCGACTGTCGACGCGTTGGTGATCTTCCACGCGCCGTCGAGGTTGGAGGTCGACGCGTTCGACGAGGAAGCACCGGTCGTCGATGCGGCGTTGTCGGCGGCCGATACGGGTGCGGTGGATGCCACGCTGTTCAACCCGAGCGGAGGTGGCGCGTCGGACTTGATGAAGGCGAAGTAGACGATGACCACTGCGGCGACGGCTACCACTGCGCCGATACCACTGCCTAGTGCCCACTTCTTCTTTCGCGTGAGTTGCATCTCTCTTCTCTTCTCGATCGGGAGCGGGCCGGTGCTGGTTGGAGGGGTGAGCATTGCACGCCCAAGGTCAGGATCGGGGTCGCGTGTGTTGGGAAGTACGTGAGAAAGTGCGGCGCGGTTCACGTCCCAACGGGGGTATCCCGCGCGCGCGTCTCTGACGGCCTTCTGACAGTGAGACCGTCTTCAGAGCGGAGAGCAGACCCGAGCGGCCTTCAGAGCGGAAAGCTACGAGAGTCGGGTGTCGACGAGTCGTGTCGGTCCGACGATGTCGAGGCCGAGTGCACCACTCGCGGAGAATGTTGAGGTTGACCAACACCGAGGCGGCACCGGCTTGCCCAGTTTGCACGCGCGTCAGAGTGTCGACACCGGCCAGGTCGAGCGCGACGACGCCGAGGTTGGCGATCGTGAGGTTCTTGTTGAAGTTGCCATTGGACTTCGCGTGCGGCCCAGGAGTGAGCGCGCTGCATTTGTCAAGGTGACGTTGCCCGAGAACAACGGACCGCCCACCATCGTCAGGTTGATGAGAGCGGCCACTGCACCTGCATCGATCCGCGGTGATGGAGTCGGGGAGTGGACGACTGCGGGGCGCTTGCACCTGCGTGGGGCCTTGAATCTTCACCGGTGTCGGATTCGGCGTGAGGGTTTCCGTTGGCGGCGCACCGAGCTGACCAAACCAATTGCATCTTCGTATCCCTTCGCTTCGCGAGAGTGGACGCGAACCTTCGAGACCCTCAATGGTTCAGCCCACCTGCCCCGTTCCGTCAGGGAGCGAGACGTTTCCAGACGCCTGGGCCCTGCGGCCAGAGTCTCGACCGAGCATCGGCGATCAGTTCGCCCACGTCGTCAACGGTCCAGTCGGGACTCAGATCGCCCACGATGGCCACAGCGAGGTCATGCGCGTCGATGACTTGCCTATACGAAGCACCTGGCGATGCTATGGCCCCGGCCAGTACCAACCAAATTTCCCAGTCGTCCCCGAGGTGTTGCTGCATGAAGTCGCGGATGTCTTGAAGCTTGCTCAAATCGCTACCTGACTCGGAGACGTACTCGTCGTCGTAATCGCAATCACTTCGTCGGGCGTTTCACGAAATCACCCAACTCTCGTTGATAGGCGATTGTCGGGCAGCACGGCCTAGCTGACTGCTTTGCGGGGTAGTCAGCATTCGCTAGCCCGAGTGGGTAGCCCACATCGGTCACCCGCTTTGGCCAATATGTGCCTACTGCCTTGCGGATATCCGACATCCGTTCGATCCTGGCATCGTTACTGCGCGGCGAAGGGTCAAGCGGATGGGTCAGCGCGCGCGTCGAAGGCGGACATCGCTGCCCTTCCTCGCGCTCACTGTTGCGTTGTCCGTCGCCGCCTCGCTGGCTCCGACTCTCTCCGACGCAGTTGCGGCGCCCGCCCCCCCGGTTGTGCACTGTGCCTGGGCATTCGTCGACGCGAACGCCGCGACAGCCGCCATGGACTATGGCGCGGTCGACGTGCCGGCCGCGACGCCGCCCACGCCAGCCTGCACCTACGGCGCGGTTACAAAGCAGGTGACACAGTCTCCGAACGCGCAGGGCTTGGTCCAGATCGTGCGCGAGGGCGTTGCACCGCGTTCGATCGAGGTTTGGGCAGTTGTCAGTGATCCCACAAGCGATGCATTCGCGAACGGCTCGGGCACCGTGCGTTGGGAAGTCGTCGGACCCAACGGCGGCGCGCCGGCGGTCGTGCAACCGACCGGACGTACGTGCTCGGGTACGACCGAGCCCGGCGCGATGTGGCAATGGGCGTCGACCGAAGCCACCGGCTCGCACGCGTTGGCCGCCGCAGCAGTCACGAACGCGGACCGGCGCGGCCTATGGGAGCGTTGCCGTCAAGGCGCTGTCCGAATTTTCACCGGCAAGTTCGACCTCACGACGAATGCCCTGTCCTGTGGCGCACACAGAGTGACCGCCATCGCCACGGTTGGGGCATTGCACGATGATGTCGCGTTCACCGTCAACGTGTTGTGTCCTGTCAATGTCGTATTGGACGCGACGCAGATCTCATGGGTCGTCGATGCGGGCAAAGCGAGCACCGTCACCGGCGACGCCGATCCTGCGACCAGGAACGCACCTACGTTGACAAATCGCGGCACCCGACCCGCCCACATCGGCATCTTGTTCACGCCGATGACGCGACTCGACGACCAAAGAACTGTCGACCAGTTCTCGGTGACGGTGCAAACGGCAACCGGCGGTCCCTCGAAGGCCGAACGGTTCCTCGCCGGCGACCCCGTGTGGCTCGAGCAGGACGGCTTCACGCTCTGCCCCGGCGAGTCGGCGCTGCTGTCGATGACGCTGCACGCCGGTGCGCAACTCGTCAACGGCAACTACACCGGGCGGGTTTCGATTCTTGCGCGAGAAGCCGACCGATGTTGAGGTCGAGGCGTGTGTCTCGCGATTCCTGGGTGATCGAACGCGCCGTGATCGCCCTGTTCGGCACGCTACTAGTGCTGTTTCTGGCAGCCAGAGTGGTGTTGTCGATGCCGCTCGCCGACGTCGAGACGACGATCGAGCTCGCGCCCGGCTCGAGTACCACTGCGCAACTGAGCCTCGACGCTTCGTCGGCTCCGCTCGAGGTCGCAGTCCTGCTCGACGCGACAGGTTCGTACTCCCCTGACATGCGGCGCACCACGGCAACGCTCACGTCAGCTCTCGATCGCCTCGTAGCCACGGGCACCGTCGTGCGCGTCGCCGTAGCGGTGGCGGGTGATGTACCGGTGTTCCCGTTCGGCACTGCGACCGACCGCGTCTATGAGGTAGTGACGCAGCCGACCAACAATTGGCACGATCTGTTGCAAGCCGTCGAGGCGGTCGAAGGCGGCGGCGATGATCGGGAGGGCATCCTCGGCGCACTACAGGCGCTCGCCGGCGGGCCGGGAACTTCGAGCAGCGCGGCAAAAACGGCACCGGTAGCGTTCGCGGAATATTCGCGTCGCGTCGCAATCGTGGTCACCGACAACCAACCGCACGAGAACACCGATCGGTGGTGCAGCGACCAAGGCTGCGTCTCGTATCCGGGACCATCGGCGGGACAGGTACGCGACGCGCTCGCTGCACGCGACATCGGGTTCGTCGCGGTGACCGGCGCTGAACCGGGTGCGCTTGCCACGCTCGCGCAGGCTCTCGACGGAGTAATTGTCCGACCCGAGGTGAACGACCTCGTCGATCGGCTGACTCAGGCGTTCGAACGATCGAAGCTGCACGCGATGCCCCAGCTGCGAGACTGCCAATCGGTCACCGCGACGTTTGAACCTGCCCAGCGGCTCGTGGCTCCGGGCGAAAGGACCTCGTGGCAAATGACGGTTTCGGCGGCCGCCGGCGCACAACCGGGCGCTCGCAACTGCCTCGTCACGTTGGGTGACGCCACGCTGCAGCGCATCAAGGTCACGGTCGTAGCCGACTGCGGGAACGCCGAGCCCACGACCACCAGTAGCACCACGACCACCAGTAGCACCACGACCACTGGAGCCCCAGTGGCTCCTCTCTTGCCTCCTCCATCTCCGTGCCCGACGACGTCCACAATGACGTCCCGCACTTCTTCGAGCACCACCTCCACGTCCAGTACCACATCGACAACGCGTCCTCCATCGGTCACGTCGAGCGTGGTGTCCACGACAACAACCGTGCGGACAAGCACCGTGCCGACAACGTCCCCGTCGACAAGCACCGTGCCGACTACGTCCGCGCCGACAACAACCGTGCCGAGGTCGTCGACAACAGCCGTGCCGACAAGCACCGTGCCGAGGTCGTCGACAACAGCCGTGCCGACAAGCACCGTGCCGGCGTCGTCGACAAGCACCGTGCCGACAAGCGCGTCGACAACGACATCATCGCGGCCTCCGACGTCGTCGACGACGGGCGGGATCTGACGCGATCGTGACCGCAACCGATGCGAAGAGTGACGCATGTAGGTCAAATTCTTGACCATGCGTGGTCAATGCGGCCCATAGGCCTTGTCTGAAACTGCGATCACACGGGATAACAGCCTGGGTCATCGTCCCTCGATGCCCAACGAGAATCCACTCTTGCAAGGGGAAGGAAACGAATTGGAAAAATTAGTTAGGAAGCGCAGGTTGATCGTTGCCGGCGCGGTTGCCATGTTGGGGATCGCCGGTATGGCGACACCTGCAACTGCGCAACAGGACGCAGGCACGTCGGCCACAGTCGGGGGCGGTGGCAACACACCAGTCATCGAGTGCGGCTGGGCGTTGAACGACATCGACCACGACTGGAACAGCACGCCGAAGATGCAATACGGCCAAGACGACAGCGTGGCTACGCCGAACCCAACGCCGTGTACGGCTGCGGGTGCGGTCGCGACGCAGACAACAGCCACGGCGACGACAGATCCGCAGATCCACGTTCTACCCAACGCCCACGACGAACCGACGTTGGCCTGGGTCGAGCTGTGGGGCGCGGTCACGTCGTCGGTTCCGGCCGGCACGATCGTCTACTTCGACGTCTACCATCCAGATGGCTCGTTCAAGGTGCAGGTTGACGCGACGCGTTACGCGTCCAGCGCCAATCCCACTGCCTGCAGCGATGCTGCAGTGACGAGCCCGGCGTTGGCCGCAGCAGTCGCAACTGGTCAGATGACCAGCGCCGCGTCGGCCAACATCGTTTCAGAGTGCCAGAACCAGCAGAAGGGCCTGTGGTATGGCGCCTTCGGTATCTCCAAGCACCAGCCCTACGGCCGGTACACCATCGTGATGCACGCGGCCATCGCCGGCGGCGGAGAAGTCACCTTGACGTACTACATCCAGGTCCAGAGCTTCTACCAGCTGGAGAAAGACTTCACGAACATCAACTTCGGTAGCGTCGGCGCGAACACTCACGCCTTCCAGCCGACCGCTGGTGACTTCGTGTGGGATGGCACCAACAACGCGGCCAACCAGGCGTCGACCGTGCGCAATACCGGTAACGCCGGCATCGCGCTGAACACCGCGTTCGCAAGCTTGTGCTTGACGACCGCGGCCAGCTGTACCGATGACAAGCGCATCGATCACTTCGACGCCAAGTTCGGCAAGACCCTTGCGGGCCTGCAGGCGATTGGTGACGGAGCGACCTACCCCGCGCTGACCGGTGCATTGGTGTCGAACCTCGCGTCGACTGCCAAGCCGGCCCCGCTCGGCCCCACCTACGGTGACGGCACCGGTGGAACCACCGCTGGCGGGTTCGACAACAACATCCTGCGGACGTTGTGCCCGAATGACCCGGCCAAGATCGAATTCTCGATCTACACCGAGAACATTCAGGCCGGCAGCTACACCGCCAGCCCGCTCGGTATCCGTTTGACGGCTCGCCCCAACGCGATTTGTCCGACGGACACTGGCAGCGTGTACTACGCCAACGGGTACACCGTATCGACGCCCACTCCGACGTCGAACGTCCACCACTGAGCGTAGATAAACCGGGTAAATCACACCTGAAACAGGGAAAGGGCGGGGCCTCGCAAGAGGCTCCGC
Organism: Acidimicrobiales bacterium; assembly: GCA_039934635.1. Lineage (GTDB taxonomy): Bacteria > Actinomycetota > Acidimicrobiia > Acidimicrobiales > WLNW01 > DATLFA01. The sequence goes on along the minus strand of JBDTLT010000038.1, from coordinate 21,373 downwards.
CTTACCCACTTACCGTCACTTTTTCGCCTCCGCACTTTGACCTCGCAGCGTTGTAAAGGATGAATTCCGTGCCCACTACGACCGTCCCTCGCAGCTTGATTGCGCGCATCGCGTGGAGCGCCATCGCCGCTTTCTTGGCGACCTCGTCTCTGCTCCTCAGCCCGGCGGGGGCACAAGGCATTGGTATCTCGCCGGTCGAGATTCAGATGAAGGACGCGCTTCGCGGCGGTACCTATGTCAACAGCATCACCGTCACGAATAGCTTGTCCACCGATGCGCAGTTCGATGTTCGTGTCAGCCAGGGCGACTTCGCCCCGTGGGTGACCTTCAGTCGCTTCGACGATGCAACCCGCACGCCTACATCCAACTTCACGGTCCAGGCGGGTGGCCGGGTCATGATCGTCGTGACCGCCGCCGTGCCCGCCACGGCCGGCAACGGCACCTACTCCGGTCAGATCGAGATCGCGCAGACGGCCACGCCCACGGATGTTAAAGCCGGAGGCTCGGCAGTTGGCATCGGCGGCCTGGTCAATATGTCGATCGCGGTGGGCGGCGTCGAACGACGCGAAGCCGTGCTTTCCGACGTCTATGTCGAGGGAGCCGAGGTCGGGCTCGACCAGCGGTTCAACGCCAAAATCAAGAACACCGGCAACGTCACGGTGAAGGGGCAACTCGACGTCAAGATCACCCGTGGCACAACGACGGTGGCCGAGTTGACGAGCGGTGGTGGACTGTTCCCTGCACTGCCGAGCCAAGACGGCTTGGTCTACGTCGATTGGAAGACCGGCGATCAACAAGCCGGTAACTACAAGGCCGAGTTCAAGGTCACCGATGTTGCGGCCACGCCGCCGAAGCTCATCGGTACGCGGACCGTCGACTTCCGGCTCGATCCCCGCGGCACCATCACGCGCGCGGGCGCGCTCAACGAACTCAAGCTCTTGAACACGCCTGAGCCCAACGGTGTCGCGCAGGTTGGTGCGGTGTTCTTCAACTCGGGCAAGATCGACACCAAGGTCGTGTTCGAAGGAGAGCTCTACCGCAACGGCGAATTGGTCAGGCCGGTGACCGGTCTCGAGCGAGTCGCCAAGCAAGGCGCGTCAGTGACCGTGCAGACCAACATCGAGCTCGGCGACAGTGGCGAGTACATGGTAAAGGGCAAGATCAACTTCGAGGGCAACGAAACCGAGACCAAAGAGCTGAGGTTCAAGGTTGGGACGCAGTCGGGCGGTAGTTCGACGGTCCCGCTGATTGCCGCCGGCGGTGGCGTTGTCCTACTACTACTGGTCATCGCGGCGCTGATGATCTCGCGCCGCCGGCGTCGCGACCGAGCCGCCGAGGCCGAGCGCCAAGCCCGGCGTCGTCGCATGTACGCCGAAGCGCGCTGATCTTCCCCTTTTCTGAATCGCCTCGGATCAACTTCCTCGAGAGACATGCTGTGGTTCGCACCGTCTTGTCCAAGCCCCGCGATAACTCTGCGCAGTCGTTACTCGTTCTTGCCGGATGCCGTCCGATCGACCGAACATGCGAAAACAAACAGTTGAAGCACAGGGCGAGGACCCGCCAGCTGTTCGCCGCCGCTATCGTCACGATCCTTGGGCCCGTTCTCTATGTGGTGCCCGCGGGCGCGCAGCAGGACGCGGGCACCTCCGCGGTTGTCGGCGGTCTTGGCAATGTGCCGGTCATCGAGTGCGCGTGGGCGCTGAGCGACACCGACCACAACTGGAATAGCAGTCCGAAGATGCAATATGGCCCGGACGACGAGCCGACTACGTCCCCGCCGGGAGCTACGCCCTGTCAAGCCTCAGGTGATGTCGCGGGTCAGCCCGGCGGCGCAGGGCCGATGATATTCGTGCAACCAAATGCGCACGACGAGCCGACGCAGGCGTACGTCGAGCTGTGGGGAGCGATTACATCGAGCACCGCGACCATGGTCGCGTACTTCGACGTATACCACCCGGACGGCACGTTCAAGGTGCAAGTCGATGCCACCCGCTACGCCGACCAGTACAGCCCAGCGAAGTGCAACGACGTCGATGTCACGGGCCCGATGTTCGCCGCCGCGCAAGCAACGGGGCAAATGACGGCCGCGGCGGCGGACAACATCAAGAACGAGTGCATGTTCCAACAGAAGGGCTTGTGGTACGGCGCCTTCGCTATCTCGAAGCACCAGCCATACGGCACGTACACCATCGTCTTGCATGCGGCTCTGGTCGGGGGCGGTGAGTCGACGCTGACCTACACGATCGCAGTCAAGAGCTTCTACCAACTGGAGAAGGATTTCACCTCGATCAGCTTCGGTAGCGTCGGCGCGAACACTCACGCCTTCCAGCCGACCGCGGGAGACTTCGCCTGGGATGGCGCGAACAATGCCGCGAACCAGGCGACAACGGTGCGCAACACCGGCAACGCCGGCATCGCGCTGAATACGCAGTTCGCAAGCATGTGCTTGACCACCGCGGCGAGCTGTACTGACGACAATCGAATCGATCACTTCGACGCCAAGTTCGGCAAGTCATTGCCGGGCTTGCAGTCGATCGGCAACGGTGGTCTCGCGACTGCACTGCTGTCCAACTTGTCGTCTGCTGTGAAACCAGCGCCTCTCGGATCGGTTTACAACGAAACCAACGGCGGATTCGACAACGCTATCCAGCGCACCTTGTGCCCGAACGACGTGGGCAAGATCGAATTTTCACTGTGGACCGAGAACATCCAGTCGGGCAATTACGCAGCCACCCCGATCGGCATCCGTCTGTCGGCGCGGCCCAATCCCATTTGTCCGACCGACCTGACGCATGTGTACAACTACACGAGTGCCACGCCGATCTCGAACAACCACCACTCGAGCTGACAAGGTCGGCACTTCAACTCAACGGACCGCTTCGTTGCAATCCGCGAAGCGTTCACGTCTGTCATGTGTCATTGCGAACGTGATCGCGGATACGAACGAGCAGCTCGGATTGCGAATGCACATTGAAGACTCGGAAGATCGCCTTTGTATGGTTGCGCACCGTGTGAACGCTGAGGTGAAGATGACGGGCAATGGCTGCTGGCCGCTCACCGGCCACCAGGCGCCGCAGGATCTCTCCTTGGCGGGGCGAGAGGCCGTCGATGACGGGCAGCCGTTCTTCGCCCGACGGCGCCACCCCCGCAAGTTCGGAAGCGATGCGGGCGAGGACCCGCTCGAGATGGCTCAGGCGCTCGAGCGCGGGGTCGCGTCCAGGTTCGGCTCGCGCCGTCACGTCTTGGAGCATGCCGATCACCGCGTGACACCCACCCCTATCGGGCGCCGCCAAGAGGCTGGCGCTGACAAGGCGACATTCGTCGCCGACGGGCACTGGCAAGGTAATGACGGTGGCTCCTGCGGTGGGCTCGCAGCGCAGCCGCTTCACCACCCGCTGATAGGCCATTCTGCTTTCGGGCACGACGGGCGGAATGAGCGCGTTCGATCCGATTGTGACCTTGCTGCCGATGATGCGCTCGACCGCCGCGTTGGCATAGAAGAGCCGGCCGTCGCCGGCGTAGACGAACCAGCCGGCAGCCGAACGGTCCCAGAGGGGCCGGATCAACGCGAGTGCGGCGCACGCACTCACCGGTACGCCTCGCGAGGAATCTGAGCCACTCGGATGGGCAACCTGGGAGGCGACGTTCAGAGCGTCTCGCTCGCCTGCGACAGTCAGGAGAGACCCGAGGCCATGTGCATTTTCGCCCGCCATCGCGCCGAATGAAGCGCCCGACGGTCCATTCAGGACCTCGCTCATGTCATCCACCGAACTCTGGTCATTGTGATGCACGTCGGATCGTTTCGATTTACTGACAGGACTGTAGAGGTGTCAACTCCAGCTGTCCACTGAGCACTTCTGGTGTTTATTAGTGACGTTTGATTCCCTTGTTCCACTCACCCGCCATAGCGCTCATATGTTGTGCAAGCCACAAGTGGCTACTGAGCAACAAGAGCAACATGTGCATTCCTGTGTTTCCTGATTCGACCGGTAGTGCCGACCAATACGGACCAGTCACGGCCAAGTCGTTCGTTTGCACCACTCGGCTCCTACGGCGAAATGAATTCACCGGAACGCATTGAGGCGACAATGGGATTCCGGCGAATGGGTTCTCGACATATACCCGACCGGGTCGATAGTTCCCAGGATGGGGTGAGGCCCCTAGCCAAGTGACCCCGGGCAATCCCGGTGGCCATCAGTGGGCAATTCTGATGGCCACCAGCGGGCAGTCCCACCGACCGCCCACGGGCAAATCCTGCTGGCCCTTGACAGCCGGTATCGCACGGTGACCGCCCCCGACCGGAACTCATGGCGTTCACGAGCTCGAGCTGGATGCGCTCGCGCATACCGGCAAGGACCGTCGGCCCGTGTCCGGCGAGGACCGGCTGCACAAGGAACTCGTACTCGTCGATCAGTCCCAGATCTGCCAACGTCAGGGGGAGCGTCACGCCACCCACGAACAGTCCCTCCCGTGGCTCCTGCTTGAGCCGCTGCACCGCTTGCGCAAGTCGCCTCGCACCAGCTCGGCATTCCAACCGACCCCGCTCAGCGTGTTCGATTCCAAGCGGATCGAGCCTCGCGCGCCACGCGGAGTCTCTTACGACCTTTTGGACGGTTTGGCGCAAGAGGAGGCCGCCAAACTCTGGTCGTAAACACAAGGTCGATCGGTGCACCGTTGAAGGTCTGTGTCTCCCACGCGTCCCCGACGTTGAGGCGGTCCTTCGCTTCGAGCGCGTCAGCCGTTCGCAGCAGTTCGACAACGGTTGGCGCCAGATAGTGGACTCCCTCGACTCCCGCCGTCTTCGCGGTCCAAGCACGACGCCTCGACCATCGACGTAAACGGCCGCGCGGCGAACTGTCGCAGTGCCCGCCTCGAGATCAACGTCGCCACGCGAGACCGAGCACCTCTGACACGCGCCAACCTTGGACGAACAACATCGCGACGGCAACGCCAAGGCGGTGGTCGGGCTGCCGCGGCAACGAGGGAATGTACGTCGCTCGACGACAGAGCCCGAGCAGTGGTTCGCTCCTTGCGCGGCGGGCGCAACCGATCAACCGGGTTCGTCAGAAGGAGCCCGGTGAGCGATGCCCTCAGACAGCACTTGCTTCAAGGTCGTGCGGGTGTCGGCCACCGTGATCGATCCTAAAGAGGTCTCGATACGCGCGACTCGGTCTTTGTACTTCTCGTAGGAAGAGGGTCGCACTCGATGCTGGGCGACCGTCGTCAACCACCATTTCGCCAGCGATCCGACTGTGGTCGAACGATCAAGTCGCGCGGGCACTCCCGTTGCTGCAATCTCGGCTTTGCGCTCGGCCAATCTCTTCAGGGCGACTTCTCGCGTGCGACCGGAGACCTTGTAGCGCCGCGGGTCACCGGGCACGTGATAGGTCGCTCGCCAACGACCGTTGGGCTCCTGATAAAGCGTTCCTTCACCGTTGGCGACCTTGCCACGCACGCTGACCGCGCCTGCGTCGCCGGAGACGCGCTTGCCACGTGCCTTGCGTGCCACTGCCGTCCCTTCAACCAGTCGGAAGTGTCGGTGACGGTGCCGGAAAAGGGGAGCAACCGGGGGAGCAACGCATTCCAAAAAGGCGGCCACCGGGGAGCAACGCTCCAAGAACGTCAGCGGACGTTGGCGCATTCAGGCGGACGTTTCACCTGGTCGGGGGACCGCAAGTCCGGACATCTGCGAACTTCGGCGACTGGCAGCGAACGGTGTGGCGGAAGGTGAGGGATTCGAACCCTCGGTGACCCGGAGGCCACAACAATTTTCGAGACTGTCCCATTCGTCCGCTCTGGCAACCTTCCGGCGGCGACTGTAGCGGTGCGGGAGGGGCAACCCAACCAAGTTGCCCTAAGGATCGAGCCGGAGGCGCGTGAAGAACTGCGACACCAGCGCGCCACACTCGTCGGCCCGGAGGCCCCCGTCGACGGCGAACTCGTGATTGAGCCGCGCATCGACACCGACGTTGTAGAGCGATCCGAGTGCACCGGCCTTGAGATCGAAGGCGCCGAACACCACCCGCGACAGCCGGGCTTGGTGCGCCGCGCCTGCGCACATCACGCACGGTTCGATCGTGACCACAAGCGTCGCACCGTCGAAGCGCCATCCGCCGAGCGCACCGGCGGCATCGCGCAGCGCCAACACCTCGGCGTGCGCGGTTGGATCACCGGTGAGCTCACGCTCGTTGTGACGCTGCGCGATGACGCGATCGCCGACCGCGATGACCGCGCCGATCGGTACGTCGCCATGCGCGAGCGCGCGTTGTGCTTCGTCGAGGGCGATCGCCATCAACTCGCGATCCAATGCGGAGAACGTGGGCACCCCCGCAAACTAGCGGCCTTGGCCGACCCGTCGGCTAGTGGTTCGTCTGTCGTCCGATAGTGCTGGGTTGGCCACGCCGCGTGGAGGCGGGCGCTTCGCTCGGTGCTATTTCGTTCCCACGATGCAGCGCGCGACGCCCGGAACCCGGACCTTGCCGTCGTTGTCATACGCGCTCACGTTCGCGATGACGGTCGCCCGGATCCGCTCCCGCGCCGGTTCGTCGACCTGCCCAAGCGCCTCAGCTGCGAGCGAGACGTGCTCGCTCATCATCTCCCAATATTCTTCGGGCGACGACGTCACCAGCTCGACGTCGACATCCCACTCTGCAACGTCGCGCAGACCCGCGGCCTCGTACATGGCGCTGACAAAACCCGGTGCCGCGCACCGGAACATATGCGGCCCGTCCGGGTCGGGTGGCGCCAACACCACCTCGGTCGCGATTGCCTGCATGAGGATCGTCGTCCACGGGTTCTCCGCAGGCTTGACCCATACCGACGAACAAATGCGTCCCGCCGGTTTGAGCACACGGACGAATTCAGCCGTCGCTCTGGCCGCGTCAGGGAAGAACATGTAGCCAAAACGGACGGACACGCTGTCGAATATCGCGTCGCCGAACGGCAGATCATCGGCGCTGCACACCTTCGTCTCGATGTTGGTGACCCCCAGCGCCACGGCTCGTCGCGCCGCGACGTCCAACATTTCCGATACGAGGTCAGTCAGCACGACGCGGCCCTCCGGCGCGCGTCGGGCGACAGTCAGACCCGGCTCGCCCGTACCGGCGGCGATGTCGAGATGCTGCTGACCCTCAGCGATATCGAGACGCTCGATCATCGCCGCACCGACCGGGCCCAACTGATCCATGATGACCAGGTCCCATTTCTCCCAACCGCCAGAGAGCCCCGCCCACGTCGCTCGCTGGACAGCCCGGATCTCATCGGCACTCCGCATCGCCCCTCCCGCAATTGATAGGTCTGGCAACACCAAAACACTGCCCGAGTCGAGTGAACGATGCCTGCTTCGGATGCGTTATTGCAAACGGTTGGCGCCCCGGTCAGCGTGCTCGACCCACGTCACTGTTTGAGGGACACCACTACGCGCGGCTGCCGGCGACCTCGTGACAGGTCTGGCCGGCGCGCCATGCTTCCTCGGCATCGCCATCGTCGCCCGAGACGTAACCCCAATCGGCGGCGAGGCTGACGAAGGCTTCGACAACGACCGCGTCGAAGTGTGAACCGACACCGGCCTGCAGATGCGCAAGCGCTTTGGCCGGCGGCCATCCGGGGCGGTAGGACCGGTCGGACGTCAATGCGTCCCAGACATCGGCGACCGCAACGACGCGCGCGATGAATGGAATCGACGAGCCGGATAGGCGATGCGGATAGCCGGTGCCGTCATAGCGCTCGTGGTGATGCAGGATCGCGGTCAGGCTCTCTTGCAGGACCGCGACCGGCGCTACGAGTTCGTAACCAAGCTGCGGATGGGTCTCGATGATCACGCGCTCGTCGTGCGTTAGTGCGCCAGGCTTGTTCAGGATCTCGTCGGGAACGCTGATCTTGCCGACATCGTGAAGGTACGCACCACGCGCAATCGCCCGCAGCATGTCTTCGTCGACACCGAGGCGCAGACCAAGCTGTACCGCTACCAACGCGGTCCGCTGCGAATGCCCGTGGGTGTACGCATCCTTCTTCTCGACGGCGCGTACGAGCTCGCGGAGTTGCTCGGGATAGCCCGCGATGATGTGCACCATCGGGTCGGTGTCGAACGTAGAAGCGAGCACGCGGTCGACCGCGCGCGTGCGCTTGTAGCGGACCCATACGGCATAGACCGCGCCGGCGAAACCGGCGAGCAGGAAGCCGTGATAGTCCCACCACGACAAGTGCCATAGCTGACCGACGCGAAGCGAAAGAAGCGCGGCTGCGGACATCGACGCCGCGAGCAACAGTGCGTACTGCACAGGATCGCGGCCGAGGCGCCAACGCCGCCAATGCACCAACGCCGCGATGGCGAGCAAACCAGTGTCGATGGCGGCGACTATCCACTCGAGGTTGTTCTCGTTGGGGATCGGGCGGCTGCCATGGAAGCTCGTGGGATACGCGACGAGCACCGCGGTGAACGCCGCGACCACCGCCATCGCGGTGCCGAGCACTGCCCACGGATGGCGCGCCGCCAAGCGCGACGCGGCTGCCGATCGGGGCCGGCTGGCGATGACGAGCGCGACCGCGAAGCTCGTGATGGCGAAGTAGGGCGTGCGCGCCACCCAGAGATTGTTCGGCCGACCGGAGACGCCGGGCGTCACGAGGCCGTGGCAAAAGAAGAACAGACCGAGCGTCACGCAGCCCGTCGCCAGCCACACCGGACCGGGATGGTCCGAGTTGGCCGCGGCCCGCGTCGACACCAGCGCGACGATCAGCGCGCAGGCGGCGATGCTGCTCACCACGATCACGTGGAAGTTGACATCGCGGTAAAAGGGGTCGAGGACCGTGCTCGTGCGCAACAGCACGAGAATCACCACTGGCCCCAACAAGGCCACAGCGAGCCCGACCTGCGATCGGGTGCGACTTGCCTCTTTCACGTGCTTCCATCGGCGCGAACAGGCGACAGTTGAACCGATTCGCGGATGGATTGATGCGGAGAGCGTGGGATTCGAACCCACGGTGAGTTGCCCCACACACGACTTCCAATCGTGCGCCTTCGTCCGCTCGGCCAGCTCTCCAGGTAGCCCCCGCGCTGCGAGGAGAAACCGGATGGTCAGGCTATCGTTCGTGGCCGACGTCGCCTTCGTTTTGGTGTGACGGTCGGGTCCTGTGCAACGAGCGTCCGTGAACCGAGTCAGGGCCGGGAGGCAGCAGCTCTCAGCGGTGCCGCTGGTGTGCCGCAGATCGCCTGGCCGTCACGCCAAAACGGAGGCGACCGGTACACCCCGGTAGGCTCGCCCTCCAATGGAGTACCAGTCCCTCTACCGGCGCTACCGGCCACAGAAATTCGCCGAGGTCAAAGGCCAGCACCACGTCATCCGCGCGTTGCAAAACGCCGTGCGCGACAACCGTGTCGGCCACGCCTACCTGCTGTCGGGCCCCCGCGGCACCGGCAAGACCACACTCGCCCGCATTCTCGCCAAGGTGCTCAATTGCGAGCAGCCGATCGACGGCGAGCCTTGTGGACAATGTCCGTCCTGCAAGTCGATCGAGGCCGGCACGTCGTTCGACCTCCACGAGCTCGACGCTGCTTCCAACAACAAGGTCGACGACATGCGCGACCTGCTGTCCAAGGTCGCCTTGGGTACACCCGGACGCACCAAGGTCTACCTGCTCGACGAAGTCCACATGCTCTCGTCCGGCGCCGAGAACGCGTTGCTGAAGACGCTCGAAGAGCCGCCTGACCACGTGGTTTTCGTGCTTGCCACCACCGAGCCGCACAAAGTCGTGTCGACGATCCGCAGCCGCACGCAGCATCTCGAGCTCACGCTGCTGTCCGCCGACGAGATGGCGGAGCATGTTCGCTGGATCTCGGCCGACGCCGGCCTCGGCGTCACTGACGACATGGTCGATTACGTCGTTCGCGTCGGTGGCGGCTCCGCGCGCGACACGTTGTCGGCGCTCGATCAGGTGCTCGCCGCCGGTGGTGTCGCCCACGACGATTCGACGGTCAACGAATTGCTGAGCGCGCTCGCCGACCACGATGCCGCACGGGCGATCGCCACCGTCGCCGAAGCCACTCGCATCGGGCGCGATCCCCGGGTCATCGGCGAATCGTTGATCGATGCCCTGCGGTCGGTGTTCCTCGTGGCCATGGGCGCCACTGCCGCGCAATTGACCGAGACCGAGCGTGAACGCGCGCAACAGTTCTCCACGCAGCTCTCACCGGGGGCGCTCACGCACGCGCTCGAGATCATCGGCACGGCACTCGTCGGCATGCGCCAGGCCCCCGATCCGCGTATCGATCTCGAAGTCGCGTTGGTCAAGCTCACTCGCGTCGCGTCGGACACTTCGCTCGACGCACTCGTCGAGCGCATCGAACGACTCGAACGCCGTCTCGAACGCGGCGCCGTTGCGGCCGACGCCGCGCCGGCCGCCGTCGCTCCTGCGCCCAAATCACCACCCGCACCGCCTTCTTCGCCGGCGCGTCCGGCGCCCCCGGCTGCGCCCTCGCCGGTGGCCGCGGCGGCCCAATCGGCCCCGCCCGCAGAACCACCGGTCGCCGCGCCGGCCCCGCCCGCTGCGCCCACGGGCGCTCGTCGCCCGGCCGACGAGGCGCGACAGCAACTGGGATCCAATCGCCGCACGAGCAGTGGCAATGCCCGCAGCGCGCCTCAGAGCACCACGTCACGGCCCGCGCCCGCCGCACCGACGCGCGCCGCTCCTCCACGGCCCGTTAGCGTGACCGATGCGGCGACGCCAGTAGAGACGCCCACTGCACCCGCGCCATCCGGTGAGAGCAACGGCGACCTCACATCGCTGTGGTCGACGACCGTCGTGCCCGCATTGTCGGCCAAGACCCGCGCGCTCTTCTTGGGTGTCCCGCTCGCGTCCAACGGCGACAGCGTCACGTTCACCTTCAGCACCGACACGCATCGCGCGCGATGCGAGCAGGTGCGCGCCGACGTCGAGTCGGTGTTCAGCCAGAGCGCGGGGCGCGCCGTCGCCGTGCGCCTTGTCGACGACGGCCATGGCGACAGCGACGAGCACATCGATCTCAACGAACTCGAGGACGCGCCGGCGGCGGGCACGCTCATCGACCAACTGACCACTGCCTTCCCCGGCGCCGAGATCATCGAGGAGTGACCCATGCCTGGCGATGAGTTGGTGCCCTACGGCGCCGGCGACGACCCCGACGACCCTGACGAATTGTTCGACCTCGACGAAGACGTCGACGCCCCTGACGGTCTCGCGGGGCTGTTGGGCGGCGATCTCGGTGGTTTGCTCGGCGCCGCGCAACAGGCGATGGCTCGCGCGCAACAGGCGGCCAGCGAACTCGTCGAAGGCAGTGCCGCCGGCGGTGCGGTGCGCGTCTACGTCAACGGAGCATTCGAGTTTTCGAAGTTGACGATTCGTCCCGACGCCGTCGATCCCGACGATGTCGAGATGCTCGAGGACATGATCCTCGCCGCGCTCAACGACGCCTCGACCAAGATCCGCGATGCCCAGGCTCGCATCCAACAAGACATGATGGGCGGGCTCGGGGGCCTGGGAGGACTGGGCGGCCTGCTCGGTGGTGCGTGAGGTGGCGTCGCACTACGCACTCCCCGTACAAGACGTCATCGACGAGTTGAGCCGGCTCCCCGGCATCGGCCCCAAATCCGCCCAACGCATCGCCTATCACCTGTTGCGCGCGTCCAAACCAGAGGCGGCCCGCCTCGCGACGGCCATCACCGACCTCAAAGAGCGCATCGGCTTTTGTACGCGATGCTTCAACATCGCCGAGGGCGAGCTCTGCCACATCTGCATCGACGAGCGCCGCGACGGCCACGTGGTGTGCGTGGTCGAAGAGCCCAAGGACGTGGTTGCCATCGAACGCACCGGAGAGTTCCGGGGCAAATATCACGTGCTGCAGGGCGCCATCAGCCCCATCGACCGCGTCGGCCCCAACGAGTTGCGCATCCGTGAGTTGCTCGGCCGCCTCGAAGGCGAAGGCATCACCGAGATCATCCTGTGCACCAACTCGACGCTCGAAGGCGACGCGACCGCGACGTATCTCTACCGGTTGCTCAAACCGCTCGGCCTCGTCGTCACCCGTCTCGCCACCGGACTACCGGTAGGCGGCGACCTCGAGTTCGCCGACGAGTTGACGCTCGGCCGGGCCCTGCGGTCGCGCCGCGACCTCGACGTCGACTGAGCGCCGCCGAGCGCGTGTCGGTGAGGAAAAAGAAATGCGGCCGGGTCCGTCGCCTTGGCGAGCAGACCCGGCCGTTGTCTTCGACCCGGGAAGGAGGAGGGGTTTCACTCTCTGGCCGAAGTGTTCTCGAAATCGAAAATCCCGGAGTGCCACCTCGACTAGCCGGGCGCGGGCGGACTCTTGTACCGGCTAGCCGAGGTGACACCTCGGGCGATCGCATCAGGGGTGGGAGGTGGAGCTGCGGTGGCTCCGTCCCCCGATTCGAACGTTACGATTACTTTACAACATCGCTCGCTCGGCTGACAAGAGGAATTTTGCGGTTTGGTTACAAACTGGGCAAAGGCCCAGTTCAGGAGCCCGAGCCGTGCTGGAAAGGTCGCAGCGCCTGCCCCACGGCGTCGCCCACCATTCGTGACAAAGAGTCACGATCGGCCGGATCCACGTCGGCGTTCTCGGGCTCTCTGACCGGTGCGAACTGGTCGAATTGCGGGCGGGTCGGGCGCGTGGTCGGCGGCTGACCGGACGTGTCCTCGTCGGGCGGGCTGACCAGCGGGCGGTCGGGCGCGCCACCGACCAACTCGACGGCCGTCTGCACTTCGGCCAGCGCCGCGATCAGACGGTCGTGCACGCGCCGTTCGGTGGTCAAGATGAGATCGAGGCGCTCCTGGGACTGGCTGAGGATCTCGGTCGAGCGAGCCTGTGCCCGTTCTTGCGCGGCGACCTCATCTTCCTCGGCGCGGACCTTGGCGTTGTCGAGCATTCTCGATGCGGTGGCGTCGGCCTCGGTGACCGTCGTAGCGGCACGCTCCTCGGCTTCTTTGACCAACTGTTCGGCGTCGTTCGCCGCCTTGTCGCGGATCTTGCGGACGGCCTCGTCGGCCTCGGCGCTGATGCGCGCGGCGCGTTCGTCGGCCTCGGTGCGCACGATGCGAGCGGCCTCGTCGGCCTCGGCCCGGACGCGCTTGGCGTAGTCGTCGGCCTCGCCCTTGCGCGTGGTGGTCTCGGAGTTGAGGCCTTCCCAGAGCTGTTTGATGCGGGCCTGCTCGGCTTCGGCGAAGGACTGCGCATCGATGTGCGCCTGCTCGGCGCTGGTGCGGTGGTTCGTGGCGAAGGCCTCGGCCTCGGACCGGATGCGCTTGGCTTCGGCGCGGGCGTTGGTCAGCTCGACTTCGGCCTGGGTCTTGACGCGCTGGATGTCGGCTCGTTGGGACGCGACAGTGGCCTCGGCCTCGGCGATGATCTCGGCGGCTCGCGCTCGGGCGTTGGCCTCGATTTCTGACGCGGTGCGGTGCGCGCTCTCGAGCACGTTGGCGACCTCGGCCCCGACTTGCACCAGCTCGGGCCGGGGCTGTTTCGCGATGCTGTCGGCCACCTCGTGGAGGAAGCCCCGCACCTCTTCAGGGGCATAGCCCTTGCGAACCGTGCGAAACGCTCGGCTCTCGATATCGCCCGGTGTCATTGCCATGCTGCCCTTACCTCACAATACGCGTCCTAGTATCTCACTCAGCGTGGTCCCAAGGTAAGCCCTGGCGTGGAAATGGGTACTTGGGCCACCTCTAGACTCGCTTATCGCCCTGCCGCGAGGGGGCACTGGCCCATCGCGACCGTGCCCACCGCGACATTTTCCAACTATGCCGCCATCGGAGACCACATGCTCTTGACCGAGATCGACCACGTCGCCATCGCCGTCCACGACCTCGAAGCCGCGATCGCCTATTACCAAGCGGCCTTCGGCGCGCAGGTGCATCACCGGGAGGTGGTCGAGCGCGACGGCGTCGAAGAGGCGCTGTTGAAAGTGGCCGATTCGTATATTCAGCTCACTACCCCGACGCGGCCCGACTCACCCATCGCCACCTATCTCGCCAAGCGGGGCGAGGGCATCCATCACGTCGGCTACCGCGTCGACGACTGCGCCACGGCGCTGGCCTCGGTCGTGGCCGCGGGGGGCAAGCCCGTCGACCACGCACCGCGTCCCGGCTCGCGGGGCACGACGGTGGCCTTTGTGCACCCGAAGGGTTCGTTCGGCACACTGATCGAGCTCGTCCAAGAACGGGCAAGCCAGGAATAGCCGGGCTCGCCTCAGCGGTCGGGCCACACCGGCGGACGCTTTTCTACGAACGCGTGCATGCCCTCGCGGGCGCTCGACTGCTGCGCGTTGTCGACCATCACCGCCGTCATTGCCGAATAGGCGGACGATTCGTCGAGGCCGAGCTGTTCGTAGAAGGCCCGTTTGCCGAGCGCCAGCGTGGCCGCGCTGAACTGCATGATCTGGCCGGCCAGCGCGAGGACCGCGGCGTCGAGTTGGTCGGTCGGTACGACACGGTTGACGAGGCCCCAGTCGAGCGCGGTATGGGCATCGATCGGCTCGCCGGTGAAGAGCATCTCGAGCGCGCGCTTCATGCCGATGGCGCGTGAGATCGGCACCATCGGTGTCGAGCAGAACAACCCGATGCGCACACCCGGCGTGGCGAACTTGGAACGATCGGAGGCCACCGCGAGATCGCATCCGGCGACGAGCTGGCAGCCGGCGGCGGTCGCGATGCCGTCGACCTTGGCGATGATGGGCTGTGGCGCACGGCGCAGGGCGTGCATCAACATCGAACAACGGCTGAACAGCTCGACGTAGTACTGCTCGTCGCGATCGACCATCTCGGCGATGTCGTGGCCCGCCGAGAATGCCGGCCCGTCGGCTTCGACCACGACGACCCGCACCGACGAGTCGGTGGCGAGTTCGGCGATGGCGCGCTCGAGCGACTGCATGAACTCGAGGCCCATGGCGTTGCGGCGCGGCGCGCGAGACAGCCGCACGAATGCGACGCCGCCGTCGCGGCGTACTTCGATTCCGTCGTCGCTCATCGCGCCAGACTACAAGGGCCCGACGAGGCGTCCGAGCAGAGCAAACGGTGGGCCGTTCGGATCTTTCGCCGGCAGCGGCCGTCTCGCGGTAAACCTCGGTCCCTGGCGCGCCGTTGAGTTACTTGTGCAGAACATGACGGTGATGGACAAGGGTGTGTGCCGACAGCTCCTCGACTGGTTGATCGAGCAGATCGAAATCCTCGATCAGCACATCGAGAGCATGGCTGCCGCCGGTGAATCGAGCGAAGTGGTCGACTTGCTCGACATCCAGTTGCGCGAAGCCCGCGAGTGGCTGTGCCAGCAACTCATGGACGCGCTCGAAGCCCGCGGCATCCAAGCGGCGTAGCCCACCAATAGGGCCGCCGCGTAGGCTGCCCGCATGATCGTGCATCTGGTCGATGGCACCTACGAACTGTTCCGTTACTTCTTCGCGGTACCGTCGCATCTGACCGATAACAATCGCGAGGTCGGCGGCACGAGGGGCGTCGTGGGCTCGATGCTGTCGATACTCGAAGGTGGCGCGACCCACGTCGGGATCGCCACCGACCATGTGATCGAATCGTTTCGCAACGATCTCCTCGACAGCTACAAGACGGGTGCGGGCATCGATCCGGCGCTGCGACAACAGTTCACGTTGCTCGAAGACACGTTGACGGCCGTCGGTTTTTGCGTGTGGCCGATGGTCGAGTTCGAGGCGGACGACGCAATGGGCGCAGCGGCGAAGATTGCTGCGACCGATGCCCGCGTCGAACGCGTGATGCTCTGCACGCCCGACAAGGATCTCGGGCAGTGCGTCACCGAAGACGGACGTGTCGTGCAGTTCGACCGTCGCCGGGAAACGCTCATCGACTACGCGGGGGTCATCGCCAAGTTCGGTGTGCCGCCGGCGTCGATCCCCGACTACCTCGCGCTGGTCGGGGATGCCGCCGACGGCATTCCGGGTGTGCAGGGCTGGGGGTCCAAGACCGCCGGCGCGGTGCTGGCCCGCTATGGGCACATCGAGCACATCCCACTCGAGGCGGGCAAGTGGGACGTCTCTGTGCGCGGCGCGGCAAAGCTGGTGTACACGCTCGCGAACAACTATGAGAACGCGATGCTCTATCGCCGCTTGGCCACGATCGAGACCGACGCGCCGACGATCACAACGGTCGACGAGCTCGAATGGAAAGGCCCACGTGACGACTGCGAGGCCGCGTTACGGGCGATCGACGCCGACGCGTACCTCGCTCGCATCGATCGCATCCTGCGCCGAAAACGTTGATCTAGCTGAAGATCTGGCTGATCTCGGCCGGAGGTACGACATCGAGTTGCGCGTAGGTGCACGACTCGGGCGTGCGATCCGGGCGGAACCGCACCACCCGCCCGTTGTGGCGGAAACGTCGATTGAGCAGGCCCTCGTATTCGACTTCGACGACCAACCCGATGCGCAGGGGAACCCATGACATTTCTTTCTTCGCGTTCCATCGCGACTGCCCGCCCGGCATGCGCGCGCCCGGCTCGAAGTCGGTGTCGAGTTGCCGTAGCCAGTCGGCCCACGGGTGGTCTTCGATGCGTTCGAGCGCGAACGGTTTGAGCTCTTCGATCAATTCGGTGCGCCGTTTGGCGGTGAACGACGCGGCGACGCCGACGTGGTGGAGTTGCCCTTCGTCGTCGTACAGTCCGAGCAGTAGCGACCCGACGCCTTGCCCGTCTTTGTGCCACCGGAACCCGGCGACGGCACAGTCGGCGCTGTGGCGGCGTTTGACCTTGATCTGCGTGCGCTTGTCCTGCACGTAGGGCTGGTCCGGCGGCTTGGCCATGACTCCGTCGAAGCCGGCTCCTTCGAAGCGATCGAACCAATCGCGGGCCGTCTCGATGTCGGTGGTGCTGGGCGTGAGGAACACCGGCGGCTCGAACTGGTGCGCCAGCGACTCGAGCGCCGCCTTGCGTTCGCGCAGAGTGAGTGACGTGAGGTCGAGGTCGCCGAGCACCAGGAGATCGAACGCAACGTACGACGCGGGAGTCTCGGCGGCGAGCCGATTGATCCGCGAGGCCGCAGGGTGGATGCGCTGGCCGAGCACGTCGAAGTCGAGGCGCCCGTCGACCGCGACGACCACCTCCCCGTCGACGACACAGCGCGGTGGCAGCGAGCGCTTGAGGGGCTCGACCAGTTCCGGGAAGTATCTCGTCAAGGGCCGGTCGTTGCGGCTGCCGAGCTCGAGTTCGTCACCGTCGCGAAAGACGATGCAGCGAAAGCCGTCCCACTTGGGCTCGAAGACAAAGTCACCTTCGGGCACCGCGTGGGTGGCCTTGGCCAACATGGGCAACACGGGGGGCATGACGGGGAGTTGCACGCCCGGAGGGTAGCCCTTGCGCCACCGCGGGCAGGGGCCGTACCGTTCTCGCACCTACGCGCTGCCGGGGGGCCGGCAAGGAGGTCGGTGATGAAGCGCTACTCGCCTTCGCACATCCGCAACGTGGTGCTTGTCGGCCACAGCAGCGCCGGCAAGACGACGTTGGCCGAGGCCCTGCTGCATCGCGCGGGGGTCACCACCCGCATGGGCCGCGTCGACCAAGGGACCACCGTTTGCGACTACGACCCCGAAGAGCAGCGGCGCGGACTGTCGCTGTCGTTGGCGATGGCGCCGTTCGAGTGGAAAGACCACAAGATCAATCTCATCGATACGCCGGGATACGCCGACTTCGTCGGTGACGTGATCGCGGCGCTGCGCGTGTGCGACCTCGCCATCTTCGTCGTGAGCGCGGTCGAAGGCGTGCAGGTGCAAACCGAAGCCGTGTGGAAGATCGCCAACAAGATGGGCGTGCCCCGCATGGTGTTCGTCAACAAGCTCGATCTCGAGCGCGCCGACTTCCAGTCGACACTCTCGCAACTCCAGACGCGTTTCGGTGCCGGCATCGCGCCGCTCGAGTTGCCGATCGGTGAGGGGCTCTCGTTCAAAGGCATCGCCGATCTACTCACCGACCAGGCGTACTTCTACAACGCCGGTGTCGCCACGCAAGGCGAGATCCCCGCCGAGATGGAAGCCCTCGAGCACGAGACCCACGACAGCCTTGTCGAAGGCATCGTGGTCGGCGACGAAGAGTTGCTCGAGCGCTATCTCGAAGGCGATGTTCCCAACGTCGAAGAACTCGAAGCGACGTTGGCCAAAGGTGTTGCCGAAGCGTCGGTGTTCCCCGTGGTGCTCGGCTCGGCGTTGGCCGAGAGCGCCATCGATCGTCTTGCCGATTTCATCTGTGAGATCGGGCCGTCGCCGGTCGACCGGCCGACCTTGGTGCACGCCGGCGCGCAAGAGGTCGAAGTCAAGGCCAACGAGAGTGGCGAGCCACTGGCGTTCGTGTTCAAGTCGATCGCGGATCAGTACGTCGGTCAGGTCTCGCTGTTCAAAGTGATCTCCGGAACGATCAAGCCCGACCTCCACCTGATCAACACCCGCTCGTCGGCCGACGAGCGTTTGCACGGCTTGTTCGCGTTGCGCGGCAAAGAGCAGGTGCAGGTGACCGAGCTCGTCGCCGGCGATCTCGGCGCGGTCGCCAAGCTCGGCACCACCGAAACGAGCGACACACTGGCACCCAAGGGCAAGCCCGTCGTCGTGCCCCGCATCGACCAACCGGCGCCGTCGTTGGCGGTGGCGATCGTGGCCAAGACGCAGCCCGACGAAGACAAATTGGGCAACGTGTTGCATCGCATCCAACACGAAGATCCGGCCATCGTGGTCGAGCGCGACGAAGAGACACACCAGACGCTGCTGCGCGGTACGGGCGAGACGCATCTGTCAGTGACGCTCGAGAAGATCCAGCGCAAGTTCGGCGTCAACGTGGACACCGAAGACGTGCGGGTGCGCTATCGCGAGACCGTCACCGGTACCTCCGATGCCGAAGGCAAGCACAAGAAGCAGAGCGGTGGACACGGACAGTTCGCCGTGTGCAACCTCAAGATGGCCCCGCGCGATCGCGGCGCCGGTTTCGAGTTCATCGACAAAATCGTCGGCGGCGCCATTCCCCGTTCGTTCATCCCCGCAGTCGAAAAAGGCATCGTCGAAGCGATGTCGAGCGGCGGCGTGTACGGCTATCCGGTCGTCGACGTCTCGGTGACGTTGTACGACGGCAAGTTCCACTCGGTCGATTCCAACGAAGCGTCCTTCAAGATGGCGGCACGGCTCGGTTTCCGTGAAGCGATGGCCAAGGCGAGCCCGGTGTTACTCGAGCCGATCTCGCGGATCGAGGTGACGGTGCCGAGCGACAAGCAGGGCGACGTGATGGGCGATCTCAACACGCGGCGCGGTCGGGTGCAGGGCTCAGAAGCGCTCGGTGACGGCGAGCACGTGATCCTCGCGCTCGTGCCCACCAGTGAGACCACGCGCTACGCGATCGACCTTCGCTCGATCACGGGCGGCCGTGGTCGATTCACCGCCGAGCACGCGCACTACGACATCATGCCGGCGCAACTCGTCGACAAGGTCAAGCGCACCGTCAAGGACGACTGAGGCGTCGCGGCTACGGGAACTCGTAGCTGCGCAGTTGGTCGAGGGCCTCGCACGGCGAATCCGATCGCTGGAACATCAGGCGTGCGAGGGGTTTGACGAAGCCGATGTCGACCGTCGTGTCAATGAATGCCAGAAGTGACGACCAGAACCCGTCGTGATCGAGCAGCGTGATCGGCTTGAGCGGCGCGTGCAGCTTCAGCTGATTCCACGTGGCGGCCTCGAATAACTCGTCGAGCGTGCCCAAGCCACCGGGGAGTATGACGAAGCCATCGGACAGCTCGTACATCAAACGCTTGCGGTCGTGCATGCTGTCGACGAGATGCAGTTGCGTGAGGTTGTCGTGGGGGACCTCACGCGAGAAGAGCCCGTTGGGCAGCACCCCGATGGCCTCGCCCCCGCCTGCGAGTACGGCGTCCGCGATCATGCCCATCAAGCCCACCTTGCCGCCGCCGAAGACGAGGCCGATGCCCTGCTCGGCGAGAGTGGAACCGAGATTGCGGGCGAGCGTGTGGATCGCTTGCTCGCGACCGGCGCTCGATCCGCAAAAGACTCCGACCCTGAGTAGCTCACGCACGGCGAGCAAGGTAGCGCGGTCGCCGGGCCGTCACCTGCTGATTGAGCCTATGGCGACGAGCGGCAAGTAACCTCCACCAGATGGCCACCCATTCGATGAAGGAACGCCTCGACGATCTCGAACGGCGCCGCAACGAAGCACTGCATCCCGCGCCCGAGCGCACGGTGCAGCGCCAGCACGACAAGGGCAAGATGCTCGCCCGCGAGCGCATCGAGTACCTGCTCGACCCGGGCTCCTTCCAAGAGCTCGACATGTTCGCCCGTCATCGGGCCCATGACTCGGGGATCGAAGAACGTCCCTACACCGACGGCGTCGTCACCGGCACGGGTACGGTCGACGGTCGTCCGGTATGCATATTCGCCCAGGACTTCACGTTGTTCGGCGGCGCGCTGGGCGAAGTGTTCGGCGACAAGATTCACAAGATCATGGATCTCGCGCTCAAGCTCGGTGTGCCCATGATCGGCCTCAACGACGGCGCCGGGGCCCGCATCCAAGAAGGCGTCGTGTCGCTCGACGCGTACGGTGGCATCTTCTACCGCAACGTGCAGTCGTCGGGCGTCATCCCGCAGATCAGCGTCATCCTCGGCCCGTGCGCCGGTGGTGCCGTCTACAGCCCTGCGATGACCGACTTCATCTTCATGGTGCGCGAGACGTCGCACATGTTCATCACCGGCCCCGATGTCGTCAAGACGGTGACCGGCGAAGAAGTGAGTCTCGAAGAGTTGGGCGGCGCCGGCAGTCATTCGAGCAAATCGGGTGTGGCGACGTTTGTTTCCGAAGACGAAAAATCCTGTATCGACGATGTCAAGTATCTGTTGTCGTTCTTGCCGGCGAACAACCTCGAAGAGCCGCCGCGTGGCGCGTTCAGCGACGACCCCGAGCGGCGGTGCGAAGAGCTCTACCAATTGATGCCCGAGACGGCCAACGTTCCCTACGACATGAAGAAGCTCATCGAGATCGTCGTCGATGACGGCGACTTCTTCGAGTATTTCCCGCACTGGGCGCGCTCGATCGTGTGCGGCTTCGCCCGCCTCAATGGCCGGCCGGTCGGCATCGTCGGTAACCAGCCGATGGTGCTCGCCGGTGTGCTCGACATCGAGTCGTCCGAAAAGGCCGCACGCTTCGTCCGCACGTGCGACGCGTTCAACGTTCCGTTGGTCACCTTCGTCGACGTGCCGGGGTTCTTGCCCGGTGTCGACCAAGAGTACGGGGGCATCATCCGCCACGGGGCAAAGCTGCTCTACGCGTACTGCGAGGCCACCGTGCCCCGCATCCAGGTCATCACGCGCAAGGCCTACGGCG
>JBDTLT010000037.1:0-34170 GCA_039934635.1 Acidimicrobiales bacterium | reverse complement strand
CGCAGCGTGGCAAACACTCGCCCGCAGGCGACCTCATCTCACGCAGCGTGGGCGAATCGCGGCCACGCGCTCGCCACTAGTCGAGCATGGCCTCGATGAGCGCTGCATTGCGAGTGAGTTCGGCCTCGCGGGTCTGGCCACCGGCATCGAGAAATCGACGCATGTTGACCTCGCGCGTCTCGAGGCTCATGAGTTGGCCGAGCGCGTCGGTCTCCGCCGTGAGTGCGGTGACGATGTCGCCCTCGCGCAACGAAATGTCGACGACGCGCTTCACGGCGGCAACCGACGCGGCCGGCATGCGGGCGATGTGCCGCGCCAAGGCCAGGGTGTGCGATTCGATTTCCGCACTGGGCACGAGGCGGTCGATCCAGCCGATGGCGAGTGCTTCGTCTGCTCCGATATCGCGCGCCGTCAAGATGATGTCGAGTGCACGGCTGCGCCCCAAGAGCCGTGGCAGCCGTGAGGTGCCTCCGGCGCCCGGCAGGATGCCCATCGCGACTTCGGGTTGGCCGAGCACGGTGCGTTCCGAACCGATACGCAGGTCGAGCGCGGTGAGAAACTCGGCGCCTCCCCCGCGGGCCTGTCCGTCGATCATGCCGATGCTGACGAAGCCGCAGTTGCGCAGGCGCTCGAAAGTAACCGCGGCGACGTTTGGTGCCGTCGCGGGTTCAGGCGTGCGTCGTGGCGCGTTGATGAGTTGTTCGACATCGCCATGCATCAAGAAGAAATCGGGGTCCGCGCTGCGAAAGACGACCACATGGATGCTGTCGTCGCGTTCGACCGCGTCGAGCAATGCGATGAGGCCGCCGATGAACGGGCCGCCGACGAGGTTCGTGGGCGGATTGTCGATCGTGGCGATTGCTACGGCGCCCTCGGTGGCGACGCGTAGCGCGCCGAAGTTGTCGTCCATCGTGCAGTCCGCGTCAGCCGAACTTTGGCGGCAGATGCGAGAAGAACGGTTCGAACACGTAGTCGAGTTCGATCGTCTGGCCGAAGGTCAACAGGCCATGGGCGAACAGGTTGGTGCGCACGAAGATCTGCACCCACCACTTCGCGAAGGCCGGCAACTCGTCTCCGGTGAAGATCGGCGACGACGCAATGCGGCGATCGACTTCGGGGTCGAGTCCGGGGCGGGCCTTGAACTTGGTGATCTCGAGGCGTCCCGCCAGTTCCCCTCCGGGCTTGGCGGCTTTTTCGAGCGCGAGCACGGTGTCTTCGAGCGCTTCGAACGAGGCGTAGCGAATGCCGATGTGCGCCGACGATTCGGGCTTGTCGTATTTGAACTGTTTGAAGTTTGCTGCAGCGGGATCTTCGTCGGCGGCACCGATGCGCAGACCCTTCGCGATTGCCGCTTCCAGATCGAGTTGGGCTTGGCCGACCGGCGACAAGAACATGATGTTTTCGGCGTGCGTCGCGGTCGTGTCGTCGACCATGACGGTGCAGAACCCGTCGCTGCCCGGCGACGGGCCGTTGTCGAGCAGCGTGCAGCCACACAGTTCGAGCAAGCGCCGCGCCCCCTGCTGATCGCCCGGCCCGTAGTGCAGCGCGAGATGGCCGATCGTTCGGAGCGTTTCCATGGGTTCCCCCTCGAGAGTGCGACCTCGACATCTTCGCGCTCCTGCTCGGCCAGTGTGTCACGCGATGTGATTGGCTTTGTCCCATGGGTCACCATGGACGCTGAGCAGCACCCCGGCGAAGAAGCGTCGGTGGTCGAGTGGATCGCCACCAATCTCGCCGGTGCGGTCACCGCCGTCAGCCGGCAGGCGCGATGGCGCCCGGCCTGGTTCGTCGACGTGCGCCTCCGTGATGGCGGCGAACTGCACCTGTATGTGCGGGGCGAGCGCACCGACATGGCACCCATCTTCCCGCTCGAGCACGAACTGCGGGTGCAGCAGTTGCTGTATGACAACGACATACCCGTGCCCCGCGTCTATGGGTTCTGCGACAACCCCAAGGCGATCGTGATGGAGCGCACCTTCGGCAGCGTCGACTTCGCCGGTCACCCAGACGGCGAACGTGATTCGGTGATGGCGCACTATGCCGAGATCCTCGCCCGCATGCATGCACTCGACCTCGCGCCGTTCGAACAGGTCGGCGTCGAGCGACCGGCGAACGATGTCGAGGTCGCCCGCACGGGGATGCGCGCCTACGAAAGGGCTTACCGGTCGAGCAAGCGGCGACCCGACCCGTACATGGAGTTCTGCCTCGGATGGCTCGAGCGCAATCCGCCGCGACATCAGGTCCGTCCTGCGGTCGTCGTGTGGGACTCGGGTCAGTTCATGCATCGCGACGGGCGGGTCGTGTCCCTTCTCGATCTCGAACTTGCGCACATCGGCGACGCACTGATGGATCTGGCGGGTCTGCGCATGCGGGACACGGTGATCGGCTACGGCGACCTACGCGCGTTCTACGACCGTTATCAATCGCTCAACGGGCAGCCGGTCGACCTCGATGCGATCGCCTATCACCACTTCGCGTTCACGTTCACGACGCAACTCGCACTGCACCGCGCGCTGGCCGACCCCACGCCCGAGAGCGATCTCATGAACTACAAGCAGTGGTGCAGCGAGACCAATCTCTACGCGCTCGAATCGCTGGCCCAGTTCGTCGGTGTGATGTTGGATGAGGTCGAGGTACCCGAGCCGCAAGAATCGCCGGCGAGCGTGGCGCATCGACATCTGGTGCGCAGCTTGCGCGCGATGCAAGGCCTCGACGAACTGGCGGCCTATCAGCAGCGCATCGCGTTTCGGCTCGCTCGTCATCTCGATCGGTTCGACGAGATCGGCGCGATCGTCGTCGAGCGCGATCTCGACGACATCGGGGCGTTGTTGGGCGCGCGACCGCGGTCGTGGCAAGCCGGTGAGGTCGCGCTCGAACAGTTCGTGGTTGAATCCGGCGCCGAGCGCGACGCAGCACTGATCGCGCTCTTCAACCGTCGCCTCCATCGTCAGCGCATGCTGTTGGGCCCGATTGGCTCGGCCATGACCGCGCATCTCCCGCTCCGCCCACTGGTGTAGCGGCGCGTCTACTGCGTGACGTTGCCCTTGGCCGCGCCCCCGTCGACGAGCAGGCCGGCGCCGGTCATCCACGATGCGACGTCAGAGGTCATGAACACGATCATCTTGGCGATCTCTTCGGGGGTGCCGAGACGGCGCAGCGGCAGTGCCTGCGCCACGACTTGTTCGCCGAATTCTTCGACGCTCAATCCGCGGGCCGCGGCGCCCGCGCTCAACATCGTGCGCAAGCGATCGGTGAGCGTCGGCCCCGGATGCAGGGTCGTGACGGTGATGCCGTCGGGCCCTACGTGCTCCGCGGTGGAACGAGTCAAGTGCACGATGGCGGCGTTGTAAGAAGCGAGCACGTACCCGGCGCTGGCGTGGATGCCGGCAACGCCGCCGATGTTGACGATGCGGCCGTAGCGCTGCGCGCGCATCGAGGGAATGACGGCGCGCATGCCGCGCACGTAACCCATGAGCTTGAGGTGGAATGACTCTGCCCATTGCTCATCGGTGATCTGCTCGATGTTGCCGCTTGGTGATGAGCCGGCGTTGTTCACGAGTATGTCGACGCCGCCCATCTGCTCGATGCACGAGTCGAAGGCGTCGGCGAGCTGTTCGGCATGCGCGAGATCAGCGCGCACCACCACCGTCGACGGCCCGCAGGTTGCCGCCACATCGCGCAACGATTGCTCGTCCCGCGCGATCAGTGCGACGCGTGCGCCCTCGTGTGCGTACTCGAGCGCGACCGCGGCGCCGATCCCCTTCGACGAGCCGGTGATGATCGCTCGTTTACCTGCAAGACCGAGTTCCATCGCTGCCCCGAAGTCAGTATGTCAGTCGTTGCCGCTGCTGACGAGCCGTGCCAGACTGCCGGGGGCGGCGAGCGCCTCTATGCCGAATCGATCGGCGTCGAGCAGGTATTCGTGGGTGGCCGTGAAATAGTGACCAACTGCGTCCTCACCGGCGCGTTACCCGGCACAGTGTTGCGGGCGGGCAAGGACACCGACACCATCACCGTCGCCGACAGATCTTTCCAACCTGGGAGCACCAAATGAAGACACCAATTTGCGAACAACTCGGGATCGAGTTTCCCATCTTCGCGTTCAGCCACTGCCGTGACGTGGTTGCGGCGGTGACCAACGCCGGTGGCTTCGGTGTACTCGGTGCACTGGCCTATGAGCCCGAGCGGCTCGAGGTCGAGCTCAACTGGATCGACGAGCACGTCAAAGGACGGCCCTACGGGGTCGACTTCGCCATGCCGGTCAAGTACGTCGGCAAGGGCGGCGGCGAGGAAGCGTCGATCGAGCATCTCAAGGCGATGATCCCGGACGCTCATCGTGAGTTCGTGCACCACCTGCTCGATGATGCCGGTATTCCACCGTTGCCCGAGGACCTCGAACAGCGCACCGTCAAGGCCGCAGGGCTCGGCGTCGACGAAGAGGGTCCCGGCCAACTCGAGGTCACCCTCAGCCATGGCGGGGTCAAGATGGTCGTCAACGCATTGGGCCCGCCCCCCAAGTATGTGCTCGACCAATGCCACGCGGCCGGGCTGCTCGTGGGTGGGCTCGTCGGCTCCAAGCAACACGCGGAGCGTCAGGTTGCACTGGGTGTCGACGTGATCGTCGCGCAAGGCACCGAGGCGGGAGGTCACTGCGGTGAGATCTCGACGATGGTGCTCGTGCCGCAAGTCGTCGATGCCGTCGGGCCCGACATACCGGTGCTGGCCGCGGGCGGCATCGGCGACGGCCGTCAGATGGCCGCGGCGATGGCGCTCGGCGCGCAAGGGGTGTGGCTCGGATCCATTTGGCTGCTCACCACCGAAGCCGACATGTTCCCCGAGACCACGCAGAATCTGCTGGCGGCGTCGTCGCGCGACTTCGTCCGCTCGCGGGTGATGACGGGCAAGCCGGCGCGCCAGTTGCGCACCAAATGGACCGAAGCGTGGGAACAGCCCGGTGCACCGACTCCGCTGCCGATGCCACTGCAGGGCATCTTGTACTCCGAAGCCGCGAGTCGCTTCAGCCGCGTCCACTCCAAGGACTTCGCCGGCCACCCGGCGGGCCAGATCTTGGGCAGCGTCGATCGTGTGCGCCCGGCGCGAGACATCGTGATCGACATGGTGCAGCAGTGGATCGACACCACCGAGCGGCTCAACCAGTTGATGCAGACCGACTGAGCCTCGAACAGCGCTACATCTGTTTCCAGACGGGTGGTCGCTTTTCGACGAAGGCCTGGCCTGCCTCTCGCATGTTGCCGGTGAAGGTGCCGAGCACTTGCGTGCGATTTTCGAGTTGCATCGCGTGGCGCAGGCTCGGCGCGTCGAGGTTGGCCCACAATCCCAGCTTGGTCATATAGACACCGAACTCACTGTTGGCCGTGATGCCTTCCGCGAGTTCGAATGCCGCGTCGTGCAGTTGATCTCGTGTCACGACGCGGTTGAGTAAGCCAATGCGCAATGCTTCGTCCGCCGCGAAACGTCGTCCGGTCAACATCAACTCGGCCGCGATCGTCGGGCTGACGATGCGCGGCAATGTGTAACTGGTGCCGACATCGCACGACGACAAGCCGACACGGATGAAATGGGCGGCGAAGTAGGCGTCGTCGCTCGCGATGCGAAGGTCGCACGCCAGCGCGAGTGCCAGTCCCCCGCCGACCGCGGCACCGTGAACGGCCGCGATGACCGGTTGCGGCAATTCATGGATGGCGAGCACGAGATCGGCGAGTTGCTCTTGCAACACCTGGATGAAGCCCACAGGCCCTCGGTCACGCGCGAGTTCGGGAACGTCGTCCCCGCCGCTCATGTTGGCGCCCGCGCAAAAGCCCTTACCGCTACCGGCCAGCACCACGACCCGTACCGAACGGTCGACCCGTAGCGCGGTGAAGACGTCGGTCAGCTCACGCACCATGCCCGAGGTCAGCGCGTTGTACCTCGCGGGATCGTTGAGCTCGACGAGCGCCACACCGTCGCGCGCCGCGGCATTCACGACGACCTTCATGTTGTCCCCTCGTTTGCTCGTGCTTCGTGTCGTCAGTCGGCCGAACCAATGACCCGGCCGGGCAACGCGCCGGTGCTCTTGCCGTCGATCTGCACCGCGACACCGTTGACGAACGTCGCGCGATAACCACCTTCGGGCCGGCGCAAGCGTGACCCGCCGCCGGGGAGATCGTGGATGAACTCGTCGTCGTCATAGTGAAGTTCGTCGAGCGCGAACACCGTCAGATCGGCGATGTTGCCGACGTCGATCTTGCCCCGGCGGTGGAACCCGAACACCTCGGCCTGGCGCCCGGTCAACTGGTAGACGGCCTCTTCGAGACTGAAGTCACCGCGCTCTCGTACGTGGCGCGTCAGCACCAAGGTGGTGTCACCCGACGCGCACAACATCTGCATGTGCGCCCCGGCATCGGACGAGCTGATCAAGACGTTGGGGTCGGCGAACGTACGGGCGACACCGTCGATGTCGGCGTTGGAGATGCCCACCGCCACGACGCCGGGGTGGCAGTCGTTGGCCAACACGAAATCAGCGAACACATCGGACGGATGACCACCGCGCTCGGTGACGAGATCGGCAAGGCTGCGGCCGAGCCAGGGCTCGTTCTCGGCGCCGAAGACCTCGACGAAGCGGACCAACTCGGTGCGGCGATGCGGGAACATCGCCTTTTCGGTGCGGTCCCATTCGTCGCGTGCCCGCCGGCGCCACTCGGGGTCGCGCAAAATGGCTGCCTTGTCGGCACCGCGCGCGGCGACGACTCGATGCCAGCCCTCGGGCATCGACATGAACATCATCGACGAGTCCCAGTTCAAGCGGAAGTCGACGGTCCGCGGCGAGAGCTGCGGGTAGAACCGGATGCCTTCGCGGTGGAGTCGACGCGCCATGTCGAGCCACCGCTGCGTGTACGCCGGGTTGGTGTCGGAATACGCGAAGCCGGTCCAGGTGAGCGGGATGTCGCGTGCGCCACAGCGCCGCGCCAACTCTTCGACTGCGATCTCGGGGTCGGGGCCGAGCAAGCCGGGGACGAACTCGACGAGGCCTCGGTGATGGGCACCGAGTGCATCGAGCAGCGCGTCGAACTCTGCTCCGTCGGCGGCCCGCGAGGGCACGGGCCGACCGTGTGCGTCGACATCGAGGAACGAGGTCGACAGGCCCCACGCGCCGGCGCGCATTGCGTCGTCGAGGATGCGCGCCATCGAGGCGCATTCGGCCGGCGTCGCGATGCGCGTCCACGCGTCATCGCCCATGACCGCGAGGCGGATTGGGCTATGGCCGACGAGCGCGGCGAGGTTCAACGCGGCGCCGGTCGCGTTCACCGTGTCGCGGTAACCCGCGTAATCGGTCCACGTCCACGGCACGCAGTCGTCGAAGAGATGGCGCGGCACGTCTTCGATGTACGCGAACAAATCGGAGATGTCGCCTCGGGTCGCCGCGGATGCCGGGTACAGCGACAGGCTGCAGTTGCCGACGAGCATGGTGGTGACGCCGTGCAGCGGATCAGGATCGAGCGTCGGATCCCAGAAGACCTGCGGATCGGTGTGCGCATGGGTATCGATGAAGCCGGGCGCGACGATCGCGTCGCCGGCGTCGAAAACTGACTCGCCGCCGCCGCTCTCGAGGCCCTCGCCGATCTCGACGATGCGTCCGTCATGTACCCGCACGTCGGCCCGCTTCGCCTTGCTGCCGGTGCCGTCGACGACGTGGCCGCCACGAATCAGGAGGCTGCGGTCGGTCATGTTGTTCCCCTCAGGGCACCGTGGGACGGGCGCCACCCAGCGATGTTACCAACGCGGGTACATCGCCCGGCGCAGCGCGTCGGCGATGTCGCGCAAGAACTGCTGCGACACTGCGGCCTGCGGGGCCAGGCCCTCGAAACCATGAGGTGCGCCCGGGTAGACGTGAAGTTCGGTAGGCACGCCGGCGGCGAGCAACCGCTGGGCGTAGACGATGTTCTCGTCGCGGAACACGTCGAGGGTGCCGACCCCGATGAATGTCGGGGCCAAGCCGCGCAGATCCTCCGCGCGGGCGGGCGCCGCGTAGGGCGACACGTCGCCGACACCGGGCTCCTGGCCGAGATAGCAGCGCCAGCCGAGCAGGTTGGCCTCGCGCGTCCACACCTTGGTGACGAGCTGACTCGACGTAGTCGTGTTGCGGTCGTCGATCATCGGATAGATCAACAGTTGGTAGCACAGCGGGATCTCGGCCCGGTCTCGTACGAGCAGTGCCAGCGCCGCGGCGAGACCGCCGCCCGCGCTCTGCCCCACGACCACGACGCGTTCGCGGTCGATGCCCAGTTCGTCGGCATGGGCCGCCGTCCACGCCAGACCGGCGTAGCAGTCTTCGACCGGCGCCGGGAAGGGTGATTCGGGAGCCAGGCGGTAGTCGACCGACACCACGACGCAGTCGAGTGTCTCCGCGGTCTGCACGCAGCGGGCATCGCTCATGTCGATGGTGCCGAAGATGTAGCCACCACCGTGGATCCAGTAGCAGCAAGGTCGTGGCGTGGCACTTGCCGGCGGCGAGTAGATCCGCACGATTACGTCAGGGTCGCCCGGCGGGCCCTGCACCGCGACATCGCGGATGCTGATCTTCGACGCAGGGTCGAGGGGCGGCGGGACGACGACGCGGTTCGCGCGGAACTCGGGCACGCCCGCCGGATCGTCTGGATACACAACTGAACCGAAGCCCGTCGCGTCCAACGCGGCGGCTACTTCGTGGTCGAGTAACTCGTCGACGTTCATCTCGTACCCTCCGTGATGTTCCAATAACGCGCAGACGAGTCGTAGGCGCGTCGCGCGAACTCATGCAGTGACCCAGCCGAGCCATCGCGCCATGCTTCGTCGAGGATCTCGACGCTCACGACGCCGTCCCAACCCTTCGCCTTGATGCGATCGCAGTAGGTCGACAGATCGAATTCGCCCTCGCCGGGGAACGTCCGCCGGTTGATGGTTTCGGCCACGAGGTCGTTGCCGATCATCGGTCGGGCGTCGTCGAATTGGACATATGCGATGAGGTCGACCGATGCCGCGTCGAGTTCGGTGATGGAGTCGGGTCCCCGGAAGTGGTGCCAGGTGTCGAACAGAATGCCGGCGCGGTCGGTGCCGACATGATCGACCAAGATCTTGGCGGTCGCGATCGAATTCGCCGGAGTGAAGGGTAAGTACTCGATAGCCGGTCGCGCTCCCACAGTCAGCAGCACGTCGCACACCATTGCGAAGGTCTCGCACAACTCGTCGTCGATCGGTGCGCCGACGTTGGTGAGGATCCACTCGGGTCGCAATACGGCCGCGAACTCCGCTGTGTGTTGCGCCGCCGCGAGCGTCTTGTCGCGCGTGGTGAGATCGAGCGCGGCGATCTCCCAACATTTCATGCCTCGGGAGTCGAGCATGTGCGCGAGTTCGTTCACGTCGTGACCGTCCGCGACCCACGCGTCGAGCGAAAATGTGTCGGGACCAAAGAGGCGAAAGCCGGCGGCACCCGCGGCGTCGATCTGCGCGGGCAAGTCGGGTTCGACGCCGAAGTACGCCGATCGATTGAAGGTGTTGAAGCAGAGTTGGGCCATGGTTTCGCCGTTTCAGACTCGGCGCGCCACGATGGTGCGCGCGGGCAATGTCGGTCGGAGGTCGTCGGTACGACCTGAGAAGAACCGGCGGTCGAGATCCGCTTCGGTCAGATGTTGCTCGACCACGAAGCCGGCGTCGGTCACATAGCGTTCCATGTCGAGCGGGTCGAACGCCGATCGGAACGGTTCGCCCTTGCGCGCGACCGACGCACGCACCGCCGCGAGGTCGGCCTCGCCGTCCGGCCCCGCCGGGGTATTCGGTGGGTAATTGAAGATGAGCCGGCTGTCGGAAGCGCTCACTTCGCCGAGCCCGCGCAGTGACGTCGCAGTCGCCTCGACGCTGAGATACGCGATCGTGTTGAGCCATGACATCGTCGACGGCTGTCGGGCATCGTGGCTCGATGGCGCCAACGCCTGTGTGATGGTGGTCGTCTCGAAGTCGATGGGGACGAGCTCGAGGTTGGCCGGGATCGAACCGCGGGCGCGGATGAGCCGGGCTCGCTTCACCGCCTGCGCGACCGGATGATCGAGCTCGTACACGCGCAGGCGATCCGCGAGATCTTGGCGGCGCACCCCGAAGCTGTCGAGCCCGGCGCCGAGTAGAAGGTATTGATGGCGTCCGGCAGTGACGCCGTGCTCGACGAGCTCTTCGGCGAGGCGCAGATTGGAGATCGAGTACGCGAACAGCGACTTCGAGCGCAGTTGTTGCGGCGCAAGGTACCTGCGATAAAGGGGCGGGATGCGCACGAGTAGCCGCGACTTGCGGTCGATCAGTTTCACGGCCCAGTCGTCATCGAGTACCGGCGGACGTTCGTAGCGAACATGCACGGCGCGGCGAACGGCGGCGCCGTTGAACGTGCTGGACGGCCCGCGCTTGGCCATCAGCTGCGGCGTATCTCGCGCCACGCGAGCTCGCGGTCGACCGATGGCTCGCGCGGCAGCCCCAACGCTCGTTCGGCGAGATTGTTACGTTGCACCTCGTTGGTACCGCCGCCGATCGAGATGCCGTAACGGCCGACCAGCTCGGCTTGGATCCACGCGCTGCGCTCGTCGGTCGTGACCAAACCCGCGGCGCCGGCCATCGCCATGGCCAGATTGCCCGATAACACCCGGTTCTCCGCCACGAAGAGTTTTAGGATCGACGGATCCATGGGTGGGGCTTTGCGTTGGCGCACTGCCGCGAGAATCTGTTCGCCCATGATCGCGAGGAGACGTTCGCGCGTGTAGTGCCGAGCGAGATCTTGGCGCACCGTCGGGTCGTCGATCGCTCCGAACGCACGCGCCAACATCACCAACTTTTCGTTGGTGTTGCCCGCGCTGTTGCCGCCGCCGATGAAGGCCGCTTCGTTGGACATCACGGTGCGCGCCGGTGACCAGCCTTCGTCGATCTGGCCGAGCACGCGGCTCGCCGGCACCGAGACGTCGGCGAGGAACACCTCGTTGAAATGGGCGGAGCCGGTGGCTTGAACCAGTGGTCGCACCTCGACACCGGGACTGTCCATGTCGACGAGCAAGAAGGTGATGCCGTGATGCTTGGGCACATCGGGATTCGTACGAACGAGCAGCATGCCGCGGTCGCAGAACTGCGCCGCCGAGTTCCAAACCTTTTGTCCGTTGACGAGGAAGTGGTCGCCGTCGCGATCGGCGCGGCAGGCGAGGCCGGCGAGATCGCTGCCGGCGCCGGGCTCGCTGAAGAGTTGGCACCACGCATCGTCACCGGAGAGCAGGCGAGGCAGATACTCGGCGCGCTGCTCGTCGGTGCCGTGGCGCATCAACGTCGGCCCGAGCATGGCGATCGTGGCCGAGATGAACGTCGTCGGCGCCTCGACGTGGGCGAGCTCTTCGCGAAAGATGCGTTCGTGCCATGACTCGCCGCCCCGCCCGCCGTACTCGGGTGGGTAGGTCAGACCGGCGAAGTGATTGTCGAACAACAACCGCTGCCACGCTCGTCCCGACTCGAAGTGTGCGCGCGCTTCGCCTTCGTCGGACGTGAAGTTGAGTGACCAGGGATTCGCATCGCGGCGCGGGGGAAGAGTCGTTCGCAGGAACTCTCGGGCCTCGCCGCGGAACTCCGCTTGATCGGGGGTGTCTTCGCCATGATCGTCCGATGACATGCTCACGCCTGCCAATGGCTTTTATCGAAGTAATCGCGCCACGCGCAGAACCGATCGCCCCGTATCTCGAAGACGCCGACCACCGGCAACTCGAAGACGGCGCCGTCGCGTGGTGTGAACCGCTCGGTTCGTTCGGCGCAGGCGAAGTCGCCGGTCGACGCGACGTGATGGACCGTTGCTTCGATGCGGGCGAATTTGGCCATGAACGGGCCGTGCAACACTTCGGCAATGGCCGTCCCACCGATGGTCTCGCCGGGGAACGGAATGTTGACGTAGACCGCGTCATCGGTGAAATGCTCGGCGATCTGTTCTTTGGTCATCTCGGGCCAGCGGGTACAGAACTCGCGTGCGGCAGCGGCAGCGTCCATCGCCGGAGCGTAGCGCGCCGCATTCGACCCCTGGGGTGCCTCAATCGAGCGGGTGGGCCGGCTCGACGTCGAAGTTGTTGAACAGTTGGCGGTAGGCGTGCCACGTGTTCCAGTGTTCGGTCAGGTACTGGATCTGGCCCGCATCGTTGAAGCGGAAGACGAAGCAGTACGTGTTCTCGTAAGGCTTGCCGCGAATCGTGGTCGCGCGAAACGTCTGCTGGCGAACCACGTAGTCACCGTCGGCCAGGGTGATCACGTCGGCAACTTCCCGCGTCGCCATGTCGTAGCGATCACGGCCGGGGCCGAGCGTCGTGGAAGTGTTCTGCGACGGGAGGAGTTTGCGGATCTCGTCGCGCCCTCGATGTTCGGTGCGGCCCTCGCGGTGCGCCAACGGCAGCCCGTTCCACCAGACACCGTCTTCGGCGAACAATTCGGACTTGTCCGCCGGCGGTGGCTCTTCGTTCAGGAATTGGCGAACCACCGAGAGGTTCCGTTGCTCTATCTCGCTGTACTCACGCATCGCCGCCCCCCGGCCCGGAATGTGCCGCTGAGGGTTCTATCAGCGTTCGACGGCACCGGCGTCGGGGAGACCCTTGCGCGGGTTGCCGAAGGCGTCGACCGAGGGCGCCCCGAACGCGTCACCGGCATCGGTCGCGGCACTCCCCATCGGAGGAATTGCGCCGAGGAACAACGGCAGCGACGGAATGACCCGGTCGCCGGGACCCATCGGTGAGGGCGTCGCCGCGACATACAGGTTGTTGGCGAGCGTGATGTTCTGCGCATCCCAGACGATGAGCCCGCGATCGGGACGATTCGGCGAGACGAGATTGTTGCGGAATGTGACGTTGGAGGCGTACGTGGCATTGAGCTCGGCGGCCGGCTGATCGACGTGGTTCGCGTTGTTCGACAACGTGTTGTTGACGGCGAGCACATTGTCGGAGCGGTTCACGTTGATGCCGCGTCCCCCGTTGGCCGTGCAGATGTTGTTGAGGATTGCCGTAGCGCCCGTGTAGCCCTTGTTGCGGTTGCTGTCGACGATGATGCAGTTGCCGTCGGTGATCATGCCTTCGGGGCCGGGCACCAAGGTCTCGTTCTTGAACACGATGTTGTTGACGATCAGGTTGTTGAAGCCGAAGGGACCCTTGCCGGTGTTGCTGTCGACCAACTCGAAGAAGTTGATCGCCGAGGTTTGGTACGTGCTCCACTTGGTGGTGCCGGAGATCTGGTTGCCTTCGACCCACACGTGGTCGGAATGGATCGCGCTGACGCCGGACCCGCCGGTGTCGTGGATGAGGTTGTTGCGTACGACCACGTGGTTGGACTCGTTCACTTCGACCCCTGCGGTCGGTTCGCGATCGGTCAAGGCCGTGCCGATGATCTCGAAGCCTTCGATGGTGATGTACGAACTCTGGAAGACCCGGAACACCTGCCAGCCACTACCGCGTCTGATCGGGCGCTCCCCCGGGTACGCCGCAATGCGGACGGGCTGGCCGGCGGTGCCCCGCAGGCCGTTGATGTCGACGGGCGCTCCGGGACCATACGGCGACGAGTAGTCGCCCCCGCGCACGAGGAGGGTGTCGCCCGGGTGCAAGCGGCTGACCGCGGCCTCCATCGTGCGCCACGGGTCGTTGACATCGCCTCGGCCGTCGTCGCGTCCGTTGGGGGCGACGACGTAGGTGGGACTCTGGGCACTGGCCACCTGTGGGACCACGACGGCGGCCAGAAGAGAGGCAACGACAACGATCAGGTACGTGCGGCCGACGCGCGACATGGTGCTCCCAGGGAGAAGACGTTTGGGGTGGGCGCCGGAAGACGCCGGACGGACCGTAGCGCGTTCGTAATATGTTCGCGACGTAATCGTCATTCTTCACCCCGACGATTCACCCTCAACGGGCCGATCGGCCTACGCCGGCGCGATGCTGGGGCGAGCGAAAGCACCAGCAGGGGGTATCGACCAGTGACGGCGTACGAGACCATCAGCGTCGACCCGCTGACCGTCAACATCGGTGCGCACGTGGACGGGGTCGACCTGCGCCTTCCGCTCCGAGAGCAACAGCGCGCCGAGATCCACGACGCGCTGATGCGCCACCTCGTCTTGTTCTTTCGCGACCAGGATCTCAGCGAAACGCAGCAGCTGGCGTTCGCGCGCGCCTTCGGTCCGCCCGTGTCGGCGAGCGTCGACACCCGGCCGGGCGCGAAGGAGGTGCTGTTCGTCAACTTGGAGGACAACGCCGACAGCCCGCCAAAGGCCGATCGGTGGCACACCGACGTCCCGTTCGTAGCGATGCCGCCCGACATCGCGGTACTCAACATGCGGGCGACGCCACCCGTGGGCGGCGACACGCTGTGGCTCAGCCTCTACGCCGTCCACGACGCGCTGTCCCCCATGATGCAAGAGCTCCTCGCCGGACTGCGCCTCGACATGCAACTGGGTGCTTCGAAGGAGACGATCCTCGAGCTCTACGGTGAGGAGTATTACCGCGAGGTGGTCGAGCCTTTCAAGGGAGCCGAACAACCGCTCGTGCGCGTGCACCCCGTCACGGGCCGGCGGGCGCTGTATCTCGCGGGCTCGTTCATGCGCCGCATCATCGGCCTCCACGACGACGAGAGCACCGCGATCCTCGCGCTACTGCAGTCCAAGCTCGACGACCCCAACGTGCAGGTTCGGTGGCGCTGGCGCCAGTACGACGTGGCGATCTGGGACGAGCGCTGCACGAATCACCGGGCGATGTCCGATCACTACCCGCACTACCGGATGATTCGCCGCTGCCTCGCGGGCGCGGGAGTGCCGATTGCGGTCGACGACGCTCGCTGACGCAAGCGCCGGGTCGTGCGGCGCGCTCAGAGCGTCGCGCGCAGCGTATCGACTTCGGATTCGACGGCCGTGCCCTTGAAGAACGAGGGGTTGGCGTGCGTGTAGAAGCGCACCGGGTTGACGAACATGAAGTCGCGGTAGTCGTCCTCGGTGATGTAGCCGTCTTCGACCATCTCGCGCGACTCGTGGAGCACGTCGGCCATGACCGGCACGTCCCAGTGTGAGATATCGGAACCGAAGAATGCTCTGAGCTTGGCACCGAACGGATTGACCTTGTCGTTGAACGCCGTCGCGGTCATCGGATCGTCGGCTTCGCAGCCGCAGTAGATGCGGGGCACGAACAGCTCGTAGAAATCTTCGATACGTTCGATACCACATGCGGCGAATTCGTCGATCAACGCCGTGTCCTGAGGCCGCAACGATCGCGCCGGTGGGACCATCTTGGTCCAGTCCGGCGCGTAGCGCTCGAAGTACCGCTCGAACTCGTCACGGTTGATGCGCTCGGCCGGCTCGAGGTATTGCATGCGGGGCCCGTTGCGCTTTTCCCAATGCCCCATGAGGTCGCACAGCAACGACGCCGCCCACGCGACACCGCCTTCGAGAAAGCCGAAGTTGAGGTCGGGAAAGCGTCGAGTGACACCGCCCATGACCAAGGACTTGGCGGTCGAGTGGTGGCTTTCGCCCAGCATCCCGACGTGGTTGTACACATAACTCGAGATGGACCGCCGGTTGGGCCAACCCATCGCCGCCGAGTGGAAGCTCGGCGACACGTTGAGCTCGCGACACTTGGCCCACACGGGGTCGTAGTCGTATTCGCTGTCGTAGCCGAACGTGTCGGTCCACAGTGCCCATGGGGCGATCTCGGGGTGCCGGTCGGCGACTTCGGCGACGGGGCGTTGCACGAAGTTGGGCATGACGATCGCCTTGAAGCCGAGGCGCCCGACGGCATGCTCGAGCTCAGCAATCGCTTCTTCGGGCGTGTGCATGGGGATCTCGGCGACCGGGATCATGCGATCCGCGAACGGCGCGAACAATTCGGCGTTGAAGCGGTTGAGCGCGTGACACGAACCGCGTCGGTGGTCTTCGTGTTGAAGGTGAGGGAACAGCAGACCGATGCTCGGATAGATCACGCTGAAGTCCATGCCGAGTTCGTCGAGGCGGTCGTAGAGCAGGCTCGGCAAGAACGCAGTCGCCTGGTCGATGGTGTGCTCGAGGCCGATACCCCAAGGGCCGCGCGCGACACGGCTGTTCGCGCGCTCGGCAACAGACAGTGAATACCAATCCATCACGGGACCGAGCGAGCCGGGCATCGTGAGCGACAGGGCATCCTGCAGCGCCACGCCCTCGTCGCGGAGGTAACTTTCGAGCGCCGGGATGAACTCGACGGTGTGCCCGTCGATGTCGATGACCGGGTGCTCCAGTTGCGCCCGTATCTCCGCCGCGGAATGCCCGCTCATGCTGTCCCCTTCAACTCCGTGTCGGTCCTGTCGACGGGATGCTACCGATGTCTCTACGGTTGGTCGTCGTGAACACCGACGAAATCCTCGCAGCATTGACACTCGACGAGAAGGCTTCGTTGACCCACGGCCAGGACCTTTGGTCGACCTACGCGGTCGAGCGGGCGGGCATACCGAAGATCGTCGTCACCGACGGACCCAACGGGGCGCGTGGCCCTGTTGACCCCGAGCGCTCGGCGGGCGCGTCGATCTGCGCACCGTGCGGGTCGTCGTTGGGCGCCACGTGGGACCCGCAACTGATCGAGCAGATCGGCGCGTTGATCGGTCGCGAAGCCCGGGTCAAGGGTTGCCGCGTACTGCTTGCTCCCACCGTCAACATCCACCGTTCGCCCCTCGCCGGCCGCAACTTCGAGTGCTATTCCGAGGACCCCCTGCTCTCGGGCCGCATCGCCGCGGCGTTCGTACGCGGCGCGCAGGCGCACGGTGTCGCCACGACGGTCAAGCACTTCGTCGCCAACGATGCCGAGCACGAGCGCTACACGATGAGCTCCGTCGTCGACGCTCGTACGCTGCGCGAGATCTACCTCGTGCCGTTCGAGCTCGCGGTCCGCGAGGGCAGAGCACTCGGAATCATGACGGCGTACAACCGGCTCAACGGCACATGGTGCAGCGAGCATCACGAACTGCTGCAAAACATCCTGCGTGACGAGTGGGGCTTCGACGGGTTCGTCATCTCCGATTGGTTCGCCGCCGGTTCGACCGTCGGCAGTGCGCAAGCGGGCCTCGACCTCGAGATGCCCGGCCCCGGACGCTTCTTCGGCCCGGCGCTCGCCGATGCGGTGCGCGCGGGTCTCGTCGACGAACCCACGGTCGACGCCAAGGTGCGCAACCTCTTGCGCGTGTGGCAGCGCATCGGTGCGTTCGATGCGGGGGATGCGGAGACGTCGAGCACCCCGTCGGTCGCCGATATCGCTCTCGCCCATCGTGCGGCGAGCGACTCGATGGTGCTGCTCAAGAACGACGGTGTGTTGCCGCTTGCGGCGTCGTCGATTCGCCACCTCGCCGTGATCGGTCCGAACGCCGACCGCGTGCACATCATGGGCGGGGGATCAGCGTCGCTCGAGCCACAACACCGCACCTCGCCGTTGAGCGCATTGCGCACCAGGTTGGGCGCGTCGGCGACGATCACCCATGAGCCGGGCTGCGTGACCGATCGCTACGTCGCCCCTCTGTCCGCGGCGCTGCACGTCGACTTCTTCGCCGGCTCAGACCTTCTCGGCGACGTCGTGCATCAACGTGAGTTCGACTCGGGACGTGTCACATTGTTCGGCAACCCCCCGGGAACGCACGCGAACGGCTTCTCCTTCCGCGCCACTGCAAGCGTGCGCGTCGACGTCGCAGGTGCGCATGTACTCAGCCTCGTACAGGTGGGCCGGTCACGCGTGCTCGTCAACGGGGTCGTGTTGATCGACGCCACGGGTGACGCATTGCCGCGGGGCTCGGCGTTCTACGGCGCGGGCAGTCAAGAGCAGCGCGTCGAAGTCGATCTCGAAGAAGACTGCGACCACCGCATCGTCGTGGAATATTCCTCGGCGTCGTCTGTGCCGCTGCAGGGCATCATCGTGGGGTTGCGACCGCAGCCACCGAGCGACCTCCTCGACCGCGCGGTGATTGCGGCATCCGCCGCCGACGCCGTCATCGTGGTCGTGGGCACGTCGGATGAATGGGAGAGCGAGGGCTTCGACCGTCAATCGCTGCAATTGCCGGGCGATCAGGACGAGCTCGTACGGCGAGTCCGTGCGGCAAATGCGAATTGTGCGGTGGTCGTCAACGCCGGCTCGCCTGTTGCGATGCCGTGGATCGACGAAGTCCCGGCGGTGCTCCTCTGTGGTCTCGGCGGCCAAGAGATGGCCCCCGCGCTGGTTGACGTACTCGTCGGTACGTGCGAGCCCGCAGGGCGTTTGCCGACGACGTATCCCGCACGAGTCGAGGACAATCCCACGTTTACGAACTTTCCCGGTGAGCACGGCGAACTGCGCTACGGCGAAGGCATCTTCGTCGGATACCGGTGGTACGAGACGCGCCACATCGCGCCGCTATTCCCGTTCGGCCACGGGCTCTCGTACACGACCTTCGTCGTCGGCGAACCGATCGCGTCGTCGACGACATTCGTGGAGGGTTCCACGCTGCAGATCGACGTTCCCGTGCGCAACAGCGGCACGCGCCGCGGTGCCGAGGTGGTGCAGTGCTACGTCGAGCCGTGCGCGCCCCTCTGTTCGCGGCCGCACAAAGAGCTCAAGGCCTTTGCCAAACTGTGGCTCGACCCGGGCGCCGACGCAACGGCAACCCTGACGCTCGACGATCGATCGTTCGCGTACTGGTTCCCCGGCGACGGGCTGCCACCTGACACGCGCGAGAAGCTACGGATGCCGTTGGTGCAAATCGGCCAGCCCGACAAGCAGCCGCGATGGCGCGTCGACACTGGTCGATATCGGTTGCACATCGGGAGGTCCAGCGCCGCGATCGACCATGTGCTCGAGATCGAGGTGCGCGGTTCGCCTCAGTCGTAGGCGAGCAGGTCTTCGACCACGCCGCGCAATTCGACGAGGTCGAAGGGCTTGATCGCGAGGTGCGTCACGCCGAGCGCCTCGACGGCGCGCCGCGTCGACACCGAGGCGTCCGCAGTGAGGACGATCACGGGCGTCGATGCCAAGGCTGGTGAGCGCCGGCAGAACTCGATGATCGTGGCGCCCGAGAAATCAGGAAGTTGAAGGTCGATGAGCAACAGGGAGGGCCGGCTCTCCTGCAGCAACGCCAACCCGTCTCGTCCGGTCGCGGCGGTCACGAAGGTCACGTTCGGCAGCAATTCGAGTGTGAGGCGTAAGACCTCGGTGCCGTCGCGATCATTCTCCACACAGACGATCCGCCGAGGCGCAGCCCGGCGTGGAGAATGGGAGTCGATGTCCATCGAGGTTCGCTCCTCGTGGGGCGACAACGGAGGTCGAGACTCGAGCTCCCACAGGGCGACCTGACGATCGAGGTCGACGTGCACGAGCCGGCATACGGTCGGATGCGCCATCATTTCGCGAGGCGCAACGAATGTCGGCAGGCCGAGCGACGTCACCACCGCCTCGCTGCGGGCGCGCCGTGAGGTTGCCAGCTGCGTGAGCAGTGGTTCGAGGGGCATGAGCTCATCGAGGGTAAGCGGGCCCGAGGTGAACAGGATTTGACCGGCTCGTAGGTCGGTGACGACCAACGTGACACGAGTGCTCGACATCTGGTCGTCACCAGAGGCGCGAGCGTCGCTCGACCATTGCAGTACTCGCACGTTGCGTACGCCTCACCTCTGCGGCCGCGAGATCTGGGTGCCTCGCGGCGCGTTTGCTGCCTGCATGGAACCATCGAGAGAAGTGTCACGCGCAATGCGCCGAGTGGCTCGCGTCGGTGAGCCAAAGGGGTCACGCTGACGGCCCGTTGTGCGTTCAGAGTGACGGGCCAACGCGCCCCTACCCGCCGAGCCGACCTTTGCTCCACGCTCGCGCTGTCAAATTGGAGGAACCCCCGTGAGTACTGTGTCCAGATTCGCCCGTCGATCGCGTCGACGCACCGTGGTCGGCCTCGCCTTGGCGGCGAGCGTCGCGTTGAGCGCCGTCGTGTCGATCGGCGCGGCGTCGGCCGCGGTCAAGGAACCCTCGTCGACACCGACGAGTGATGCGCCCCATTGCTTGACTCGGGTCACCGGCAAGCTGGCGTCTGGTGAGCTGCAATTGTCGACACCGCAGTGTTACGCGACCTACGCCGACGTGTTGCTGCGCGCGGGTGTGCCCGCCGTCGAGAAGACCGTCGGTGGTGGCGGGGCAGTCGCGCTCGGCGGCACCTGGATCATCGGGACCCATTTCGACGGCGCCAACTTCACCGGCGCCAGCATCAGCGTGCAGGGCAGCGACTGCAATGGCGGCTATATCAACCTGACCGGCTGGTGGGCCAATCGTGTGTCATCGACTCTCAATGGCTGCCCTACGGTCCGCCATTTCTACTGGCCCAACCTCGGCGGCACGTCCGAGGACACGACCGGTTACGGCGGCAACCTGTTCTCGCTCAGCAATCTGAGCGAGTCGATCGCCTACCTCGGTTGAAATTCAGCGACTGAAGAGCCGGCGGTGACGATCACGCGATCCGTCGCCGTCGCCCCGGGCAAACCAATCTGCCAACTTCGGCAGCGGCATCGCCGGCGCGCAGTGATCTCCCACCGCGAGGTCGCAGCGCAGCCGGCGCAACGCCGCGAGATCGTCCGCCGACTCGACCCCCGTCGCCATGAGTCGTAAACCGAGCGAATGGGCGAGCGTCACCAGTGTCTTGACCATCGCCGTGCCTTCGCGAGTGTCGAGGTCGGCGGTGAACGACGGGTCGAGGGTGACGTAGTCGAGATCGAGCTCGCGCAGTACTCGCAACGACGACAGCCCCGAGCCGAAGTCGGCCAAGGCCACGCCGACGCCGCGTTCGCGTAGCAGCACCAGCGAGCGAACGACCGGAAGGCGGTCGTCGGGCGCCAGGGGTGCGCGCAATGAGACCACGACCCGATGCGGATCGACGCCGCCTCGTTGCATGGCGCCGATGACTGCGTTCGAGTAGTCGGGCATGGCCAACTCACGGGCGTTGACCTCTACGACGATACGCACCGGGTTACCGACGGTCGCGTCGATCTCGGGTACCGCGAGCAGCGCCTGATCGAGCACTCGCCGGCCGAGTTCACCGGTCAGGTGCGCTCGGTCGGCGACACCGAACAACTCGGCGAGCGCGACGCCCTCGAGCACCGGATGATTCCAGCGCGCGCTGACGTCGACGGCCACGACCTTGTTCGTCTGCACTTCGAAGACCGGTTGCATCTCGAGCCTCGGCAGTGGTCCGGCGAGCTCTTCTCGCAGCGCGCCGCGAAGCGCGACTTCTTCGAGTGCCTTGCGGCCCAGGCCCTCGCTATAGACGCACGTGGCTCCCGGCCCCTTCGCCTTTGCCGCGCGCAACGCGATGCCTAGTTCACGTAACAATGCTTCAGGAGTACGTACCGCCGCCTGGTCGACGACGACGCCGATCGCGGCACCGAAGCGGCGCGACACGCCTTCCACGAAGATCGGGGCTTCTACGGCGCGGTG
The DNA here is from genome assembly GCA_039934635.1 of Acidimicrobiales bacterium. GTDB lineage: Bacteria > Actinomycetota > Acidimicrobiia > Acidimicrobiales > WLNW01 > DATLFA01. The sequence goes on along the minus strand of JBDTLT010000037.1, from coordinate 12,715 downwards.
GACCCGATTGCCGAGCTCGAGCGCTTGGCTGATCCCGCCGAAGGTGATGACCACCAACCGGTCGTTCTCGCCGCGCACGACCCGACCATCGTCGCCGATCGCCTCGGCGACCCGGGCGAGCATCGAGCGCACGACGCTGTCTCGGGTTTCCTCGTCATCGGCCGCTTCGTAGGCCAAGTCGTCGAGGTCCACGCCGATCAACGCACCGCCGCGCCCCTGACCGAGCAACGACGCCTGTGTCGCCTCGCGCGCCGGCAACGGGCGAGCTACGTCGGTCGTGGTCTGCCAGGCCAACCTGACAGCAGCTGATGTCGAATCCATGAACGGTCTGCGCGATCGCGAGGTGTCGCCCTGGTATCGGCACGACCGGGCCTTCAACAAACCGTTTCCGCCAGGAAATGTTGGATCGTTGACGTCAGGCGTCGGCGTCGTCGGACGACGCACCGTGGCCCGTATGACTCGCGCACCGGGTCGTGCGCACTAGCTCGCGGCCGCAACCGGCCGGAGTCGTAGGTGGCAGGGCCGCGGCCGCAATCAGGGCCGATCGCAACGTGGGGCGAAAGCCACCGCGGGGGTCGAGGCGATCGGGCACGGCAGAACGGTCGGATTCATCGAGCACGTTTCGAGTGTGCGACGAAGCGTTGCGCGGGCGCAATGGCCCGCTGGTATCGGCGGGAAGAGCCGAGGGGCCAACAACGATGAGCCCCGCCCATTCGGGTTGGTCGCCTTCGTTCAGGCGACGAGGCGCGTGGGCGCGAAACCGAGTGTCATCGCCCGGTGCGCCAGCTCGAGACGGTTGGCAGCATCCAGACGGCGGTAGAGCTCGGTCAGCTCTCGTTTGATCGACCCCGCCGACAACCCCAAACCACGCGACAGGTGCTTGTTGGTCTGGCCGGCCAGGATCGCGCGCAAGATCACTTCTTGGCGGTCGCTCAACGACGGCATGGCGGACGCCAACTCGATCGCCCGCGAGGGTGCCGTGGCCGTGCCCGCGGCGATCGCGAGGAGTGCCGTTGCCAATTGATCGGGTTGATCCGCCAGCACGACTGCCTGCGCGGCGCCCGACATGATCTGGTCGACGGCACCACGGCACGCTTTGGGCGTTGGTTCAATCACCAGGATGCGGTAGCGCGAGTCGGTGGCGCGCAGTGCGTCGATCGAGTCGACCACCACCACGTCACAAGGCGCGAGCCGGTCGGTATCGGCCCATCCCGCGGCGCGCCCGACGAAGGTGAGGGCGCGAGCCAGAGTCTCGGATCGCACGGCGATGAGAAACTCACCGGCGATGGACGGGCGTTCGAGCGCGAGAGTCATGGCTCAGTTCCCTTTGCAGCTGGGATCGACTTGTGGTTTGGGATCGGTGAGGTACGGCCATTCGCCGTTCTCGGTGACGATTATCGAAACGAGACCGGCCGACGGTGACAATGCATCGACGACTCGCCACGTGTTGTAGGGCGGCTGCAGTTCCGCTCCGGGGGCGAGCGGCCCGCCTCCCGCCGGCAACCAACTCAGGGTTGCGGGCGCATCGTCCACGAGGGGTGTGGCTTCGGCCGGGGTCAAGCCACGAATGGGACGACACGCCAATAGCTCGCCTTTGGCGGTGGCGTCGCTGGCCGCGTGCCACAGCTCGCCGGGTGCCGCCCGCCGACCCAGTTTCAGCCGCACGAGGCCCTTGTACTCCTGTGGTATGGCAAACGACGAGAAAGAGAACCGGGTGTCGTGGTAGATGGTGAGTCCTCCGCCATCGGTGCTCGAGGAACCGACGAAGTGCCCGACGTTCGACGGCCCGACGGGGACCGGATCGACTTCTGCATTTATGCCGGCGTTGCGCAGCGCTCCCACGATCTGCTCGGGTCGGTTTTCGAAGTCGACGAGTCGCACGACGATCATTCCGTCGCGCTGGTCGATCTCGAGCGTTGCCTCGGCGCGGTCTTCGGGCAGCGCGACGGTGATGACCGTCGCGACCACCGCCACGATCGCGGCCATCGCGAGGGCGGCTCGTCGCAGTCGCGCTCGGCGCCGCTCTCGCACCAGTTTGGTTTCGACGGCACCGACCAGAGCCTGACGCAACGCCGCCTTGTAGGGGTCAGCGATCGGCATGGGGCACCACCGCCTCGAAGAGTTGCTTGAGGCCCCGCGACACGCGCACACGTGCGGCACCTTGGCTGCAGCCGAGATGCTGTGCCACCGCGGCGTACTCCAACTGATCCAGTATCCGTAGCTCGACGGCTCGCCGCACCGCCTCGGGAAGTGCCGCAACCGCGGCCGCCAACGGCTCGACGAGACGCCTGATCTCGCTGAGGGCTTCGACGCGCTCGTAGCCACCCTCGTCGACGGAGATGGGATCGACGTGCAGTCGATCGCGCGCACGGCGGTCGACGCGTCCGCGGCGCAGCCATTGGCGCAATTGCTTGTCGGCGATACCGAATAGCCAACCCGCAGGTGTCCCGCGGTTACCGTCGAAGCGCTCGAGGCCCGCGAGCGCGGCGGCGAAGGTCTCGGCGGTGAGGTCAGCCGCAACTTCCACATCGGCAGTGCGCAACCAGAAGAACTCTGAGACCTCGGAGTAATACCGGTCGAAGAAATCGCCAAAAAGTTCGGCGTTGTCGCGAGTGCCGCGCAGTAGCTCTGCGTCACGCGGGGCGCGCTCGGACCATTCGGGTTCCGTGAAGCCCGAATCCGTGGCGCTCCACCGCCTCGCTGGCCTTTGTCCCACACCTACTACTTGTAGTTACTCGACTTCTTGTTACACGCGCACAGATCGGCGCTGGTCACATGGTCCCACGTCTGGCGCGCGCGTTCTCGACGAGAGTTCGTCCATTGTGGGCACGGTGATGACGTCATGTGCATTCCGTGATGTTTCCGAGCGCTCCGCGTCATGACAGTAGAGTCGCGGTCGATGAACTGTGACAGGACGTTGCGTCGCCTTCGCGGTGCCTCGTGACCGGGGAGGTCGAACGTTTGTTGACCGAGGTCGATGCGCCCGAAACCGAACGTAGGACCAAAACCGTTCTTGTCGTCGACGACGACCCCGACGCGCGGCGCATCGCGACGACGATCCTCGAGAGCGAGGGATACGGCGTGGTCGAGGCCGAGACCGCGGAGCGCGCCATCGACGCCCTGCGCAACCATCGCGTCGATCTCGTCATCCTCGACCTCGCGTTGCCGGGTACCCCGGGGCTCGAGTTGTTGGCGATGCTGCGGCGCCATCACGACGTGCCCGTGCTCATCATCAGCGGCAACGACGACGTCAATACGAGGATCGTGGGTCTTCGCGTCGGTGCCGATGACTTCGTCGTCAAACCAGTTGCGCCGGGTGAGATCAGCGCCCGCGTCGGTGCCCTACTGCGGCGCTCCGAACCACTCCGGCTCGTTGGCAGGCTCGAATACGACGACCTCCTGATCGACCGCGACGCTCGGCAGGTTTTCTTACGCGGGCGGCTCATCGACCTCGCCCCCAAGGAGTTCGATCTCCTGCAGTTCTTGGCATCGGGCCCGCGACGCGCGTACAGCCGCCAGATGCTGCTCGAGAAAGTCTGGCAGTCGTCGGCCGAGTGGCAACAACAAGCGACGGTGACCGAACACATTCGCAAGCTTCGCATCAAGATCGAAGACAACCCTGCGGCGCCCCGATGGATCTGCACGGTGCGCAACATGGGATACCGCTTCGACCCGTGACACGCGCCGACGACTCCGACTCGCCGATCGGGTCGACGGCCGACCTGTCGTCACCACCATGGCTCGAGGCGACGGCCTCGTTTCTCCGCGCCGTCGACACGTTCTTGTTCATCATGGACCCCGAGTTGCACCTCGGACATTTCATCTCCGGTGCGTTCGAGCGTGTCTACGGTGGTGAACCCACCCGGTTCCTCGCCTCGCCGGCAGTGCTGGCCGAGATCGTGCATCCCGACGACCTGCCGGTCGCGTCAGAATTGATCTTGGCGTTGCGCGACGCGGCGCGACGGCCACAGCTACCCACCGGCGGAGTGCTGCAGCGCGCCGAGATACGTTTGATCGACAAGCGCGGCAACGTCGTTTGGAACGAATTCATCTGTTCGGCACTCGAGGTCGCCGACGGGTCGCGTTTCGTCATGGGCCTCGCACTGGACGACACGCGCCGCCATCAGTCGGATGCAGTGATCGACCAGTTGAGCAACGCGTCGAGTGAGGCACGGCGCTCGACCGCGGACTTCCTGTCGAAGATCAGTCACGAACTGCGCACTCCGCTGCACGCGATGCTCGGCTATGCACAACTGCTCGAGATGGGCGCCGGTGACCCGCAGGACTTCTTGCCGCGGCTGCGCCGCGCGGGTAATCACGTGGTGCAGTTGCTCGACGATCTCCTCGACTTCAGTCGCCTCGCCGCGGGTCGCCTCGCGCTCGAGATCGAGTCGGTTCCGGTGGCGCGCTCGATCGACGACGCCATCGAATTGACGATGCCGCTGGCGCAAGAGCACGAAACCACGGTCGACAGCCGAACGAGCCCCGATGTCGCGGTGCTCGGCGACGCAACTCGACTTCGTCAAGTGGTGACCAACTTGATCACGAACGCGATCAAGTACAACACGACGCCCGGCCGGGTCTCCTTATCGGTCGATGCGGATGGTGAGACGGTGCGCATTCACGTCACCGACACTGGCCCCGGCATCGCGCCCGAGGACATGGCCCGCATCTTCCTGCCCTTCGATCGGCTCAGCGCCGAGCGATCCGCGGTATCCGGCGCCGGCCTCGGGTTGCCACTGAGCCTCGGATTCGTGCGGGCGATGCACGGTGATATCACCGTTTCGAGTCAGCTCGGAGCCGGCTCGACGTTCACGGTGACGTTGCCGCGTGCCGCGGACAAGTTGGTACCCCGTGGTGCGAGCACCGACCGCGCGTCGCTCGCCATTCTGTGCATCGACGACGATGCCGAGAGTCGTCGCATCCTGAGTGCCGTGCTGTCGCGCGTCGACGGTGCGCACATCTCGTGTGCCGCCACGGCCACCGACGGCATCGCGTATCTCGAGCGGGGTCGCCCCGCACTGCTCATCTTGGATCGCCACTTGCCCGACATGACCAGTGACGAACTGCTGCGCCACATCGCGCGGCTGGCCCCCGGCTGCCCGGTCGTCCTGATCAGCTCGGACGCCCACATCCTCGAGCCGAACTCCGCGGCACCCCCGGTGGTGGCCGCGCTCGCCAAGCCGCTCGACCTCGACCAACTCGTGCACGTGGTGAGCGCTATCTTGCACCGCAACGCCCGCTGAAGAAGCGCCCGTCCACCGCCGTGTGCGAGGCTTGACCGGACGCGCGACGAGCGGCGACGAACTTGGGGGCAACTGGTGGATGCAAGTGTGTTCGGGCTGCAAGGGAAGAAGTCGCTCGTGGTGGGCGGCGGGTTCGGCATCGGTCGAGCCAGCGCGCTGTTGCTCGCCCGCGCCGGTGCCGACGTCGCCGTCGCCGACCTCGATCTCGCGCGGGCAAAGGCGGTCGCCGAAGAAGCTACCGCTCTGGGTGTGCGTGCGACGGCGTTGACCGGTGACGTGACGCAACGCGCGCAGGCCGAGGATCTCGTCGAACAAGCCGCGATGTTCCATGGCTCACTCGAGGTCGTGATCAACATGGTCGGCACCGCGGCGTGGGCCGACTTGATGACGGTCGACGACGACACGTGGACCGTCGATCTGACCCGCAACCTGACCCAGCACCTCTACGTCGGCCGCGCCGCCGCGAAGCGGATGATCGACCAGGGAACGGGCGGACGTATCGCGGTCGTCGCCTCCGTCAGCGGCCTCTACGGCGCACCGAATCACGGCGCGTACGGTGCGGCCAAGGCCGGGCTCATGGACCTCGTGCGGACCATGGCGCAAGAGTGGGGACGCCATGGCATTCGCGTGAACGCGGTCGCCCCCGACATGATCGCGACGCCGCGAGTGCTCGCCGCGTATGCCGACCAAGGCGTGGCACCCGACGACGCGGCTCGGGCCGATGGCGCACCATTGGGACGCTTCGGTACGCCGGACGAAATCGCCGGGCCGTTGGTCTTCCTCGTGAGCGACCTGGCCGGTTTCATGACCGGGCAGACGTTGGTCGTCGACGGCGGTCAGCGAGCGGCTTTCCCGCACGTGCGCGGCACGGGCGTGATGCGCTGACCAACCGCGCGCCGAGGCGCTCGCACATCAGATAGTGCAACGTCCTATCAATGGAAGACCAAACGATATGACTCCGCGCGTGCGATGTCGCTAGCGTTCGCAACTGTGTTGACCAACGCGTTGGTGCGGATCGACCAAGGCCGCGCCGAATTCATCGAGTGGATGAGTGCGCGCGGCGCGTGCGTCGACGACGTCCTGCGCGCGAGCGACGTGCGCCCGCAATGGCATCGGTTGTTGTGCGAGATGCGGGCATGGATGGGTCGGTCCCAAAAAGGACGTTGCCACACGGGTCTGCCCCGTGCGCCGATCTCGCTCGAAGAGATCGTCGTACAGCGACGCCTCGTGCGGCTGTTGTTACCAGCCGTCGACGATCATGCATCGGTGTTCTGTGTGAGCCTTGCGTCGTTGCTGGCGCTCCGCGCTGATGATCCCACCGAACTTCTCTGTGCCATCGACGCCGCGGTGACCGACGTCGGCGCCCCCGCATACACGTCGCAGTCCGCGCCGCGTTTACTCGTGCGCGTGTAGCACGTGACGCCACTCTCAGTACGAGCGGGGCAATCCGAGCACGTGCTCTGCGACGTAGTTGAGGATCATCTCCTGTGAGATCGGCGCAATCTTCATGAGACGCGACTCGGTCCAGAAGCGCTCGACGTCGTACTCGCGGGCGTAGCCGAACCCGCCCAAGGTTTGCATCGCCCTGTCGGCGGCGAAGTGCCCGGCGTCGGCCGCGAGGAACTTCGCCGCGTTGGCATGCTCACCACACGGCAGTCCGTTGTCGTATCGCCAGGCTGCTTCGCGCACCGCCAATTCGGCGGCATGCAGCCGCATGTGCGCCTCGGCCAACGGGAAGGCGATCCCCTGGTTCTGTCCGATGGGCCGCCCGAAGACAATGCGCTCGTTGGCGTAGTCGACGGCGCGCCGCACCGAAACCTTGCCGATGCCGAGGGCCTCGGCGGCCACGAGGATGCGCTCTGGGTTCAGGCCGTCGAGTAGATAGCGAAAGCCACGGCCTTCGTCGCCCACCCGATCGGCGACCGCAACAGGCAGATCGTCGTAGCGCACCTCGCACGATGCCACCGCGTTGCGGCCGACCTTGTCGATGGGTCGGATGTCGACCTCGGGCCGTCGTAGATCGGCAAGGAGCAACGTCATCCCGTCGGTGCGACGCGCGCACTCTTCGAGTGGCGTTGTGCGCACCAACAACAGCACCTTCTCGCAGTCTTGGGCCTTGGTGGTCCACACCTTCTGCCCGCGCACCACGTAGTGGTCGCCGTCGAGCCGGGCGCGCGTCGAGATGGACGCGGTATCGGTACCTGAGTCGGGTTCGGTCACCCCGAATGCAACGTGCAGCTCACCGCGTGCCACGCGTGGCAGATACGTGTCCTTCATCTGGTTGCTGCCGTACTTGACCACGGGGTTCATGCCGAAAATCGAAAGGTGCAACGCGCTGCATCCGTTCATCGCGGCACCCGATGCCGCGACCTCTTCCAAGACGATCGACGCCTCGGTGATACCTCGTCCCCCGCCCCCGTACGCTTCTGGTATGGCGATGCCCACCCATCCGCCGGAAGCCATGGCGTTGTAGAAGTCCCACGGAAATCGATGTTCGGCGTCGCAGGCGCGCCAGTATGTGTCGTCGAAGTGCCGGCATACCGCGCGCACTGCATCTCGGATCAGGTCGTGATCGTCATCGACGGCAAAGTTCATGACGCGCTGCCGACGCCACGGGGAATGACTTCGATGGGCATTCGATCGAATCCTTTGAGGAACTCACCTCTGCGCCGACCGACGCGGTCGAAGTCGACCTCGAACGAAGCGATGCGCGTGATCAATTCTTCGAGCATCACCGCGCCCATGCGCATTCCGATGTGCTCACCGATGCATTTGTGTTGACCATGACCGAACAGCAACGAGCGATCGTACCTTCGATGGATATCGAATCGATCCGCATCGGGATACTCGGCCTCGTCGCGATTCGCCGATGCCCAGATCAACAAGAGTCCCTGTCCTTGTCGAATCGACGCGCCGCCGACTTCGACGTCACGCAGGGCAGAGCGACACAAGATGTCGGTCGGATGATCGAGGCGCAGGGCTTCGGCGAATGCCCAGATACAGTGCGCCGGATCAGCGATGACCTCTGCTCGCTGCTCGGGGTTGCGGGCCAAGTGATACAGCGCAGCGGCCAGCCCGAACTCGGTCGTGTCCGATCCGGTCACCATCAGCGTGTGGAGTTCGGCAGCAACCTGTTCGTCGGTGAGCGCGACGCCCTCGACTTTCGCGTCGAGGAGCGTTGCGAGCACGCCCTTCGCATCCGCGGGGTTTTGTCGGCTGTCGATCACGAGGCCGTGCAGGTAGGTGAACACCTCGATGGTCGCCGCGATGTTCGGCTCGGACGTTCCCCGCTGGCCCGGTTCTCGCTGAAATGACGCACCGATACGTTCCCGCAACCAATCGGCCTCGCGGAGAGGTACGCCCGCTTTGGTCGCGGCAAAGCGCCCGGCGACAACGTGCGCATAGTCACCGTACGCATCGAACCGCGTCGTTTGGGAGAGCAGCGTGTCGACGACCGAGCGCGCGATCGCATGAATGGTCGCGTCGTCGCGTTCGGCCGCCTCCCGCGTGTAAAAGGGAGCGAGCACGCGTCGCCGCAGACGATGTTCTGGAGGATCGAGCCCGGCGAAGGTGAGATCCGACGCGGGCTCTCCGAGAAGTATCTGATTCGGCGTCGGGCCGCGGCGGACCGAAAAGCTCGACGTGTCCGAGCAGACCTGCCAGACGGCGGCGAAGCTGGCGAGTGCCCACGCGTCGTACTTCGCCATGTAGTGCACGGGATCGTGGGCGCGCAGTTGCGCGTAGAGCGGCTGCGGATCGGTCATCGCCTCTTCCGACAGCGGGTCGTAGTCGACGGACATGGCCACTCGCGTCAGGAGGCGCCGGCGGGTGACAGCGAGTCGGCGGTGAGCCCGTGGTGGCCCCACTCGTCGCCGCCGGCGAGATGGCCGACGACCCACGTGGCGTCGTCGACCAATCGACCGTCACAGCCGATTTCGATCTCGAACCCCGCCGGACTGCGCATATAGAACGACAGCATGCGGTCGTTCTTGTGACGCCCGAGCGTCGCGGTGATGGGGCAGCCGGCGCGGGTGGCCCGCTCGAGTGCGTAACCGACCTGATCGATGTCGGTCACTTCGAACGCGACATGGTGCAACGCACTGATCGGCCCGACCGCGGTGAGCGCGACCGAATGGTGGCGAGCGGTGCACCGCAAGAATTGCACTGACATGTTCGGCCCGATGATGACGTAGTCGCTGAGTTTCATCCCGAGCACATCGCAGTAGAAGGCCATCGACTGATCGAGATCGGGGACCAGTAACACGTAGTGACCGAAGCCGAGCTCCCCTGCCACGAACTGCGGCACGCCGACCGGCGAAACGAAACCGCCGTCCGTCGTAGGACCCCAGTACAGCTCTACGCGCACGCCCGAGGGATCGGTGACGTGCACGAAATCGCGTATACCTCGGGCATCGATCTCATCAGCTGTGCCCGGCGATGCGGGAATGTTCAGTTGTGCCAGCCGCTCTTTGGCCGCATCGAACGCCACCTGCGAACCGAGCTCGAGGCCGACATAGGCCAGCCCGCCGGGGCTGTCCTTGTCCTCGCTCTGGTGCAGCGCAATGCGCCACTGGCGTTCGTCGCCTTTCAGGTAGATCGTGTCGTCGCGCCGAGGCGGCGCCGGCGCCGGCATCAGCCCGACGACTGTCGTCGCGAACTCGCGCCACGCGTCAATGTCGGGCACGGCAAAGCCGAGGTAGCCCACTCCCCGCAGATCCATTGCTGTCTCCCCCATTGTCCCGTGTGCGCAGCGTAGGGCCCGAGCGGCCCTCAGAGCGGGAAGTAGGGAGCCCGAGCGGCCCTCAGAGCGGGAAGTAGGGTACGCGCCATGACCGTGATGAGTGTCGACATCGGGTTCGTGAGCGCCACCGATGCGCTCGTGTCCTTCTATCGCAACGTGTTCGGACTCGAAGTGCTCGAACCCCGCGTGTTCCCCGACGGCACCGTGCACCGTCTGGCCCTCGGTTCGGGCGCGCTCAAGGTGATGGTCCCGGCCGCGGCGCCTGCCCCGTCGCCGCCGACCGATCGGTTCTGGGATCGGGCCGGCATTCGCTATGTGACGATGTGGCTCGACGACCTCGACGCGATCGTCGAAAGATGGACCGCCCACGGTGGCACGGTGGCGCTCGGCCCCCTGACCATCCGCGAGGGCGTGCGCACCGCGCTGCTCATCGACCCTGACGGCAACACCGTCGAAGCGATGCACGATGCGAGCGCCGGCTGATCAGCGCGTCAGCAAGCCTCTGCGCGCCCGCACCTTGCGGTCGGCCACCCCGAACACGGCATCGACCACGATGCCCACGACGAGGATCACGATCATGTACGCGATGAGCAACGGGTAGTCGTTCAAGGTCCGTGCATAGTCGAGGCGCACTCCCAAGGAGGGTTTGTTGCCAATGGCGACCAAGAGTTCGCCTGCCATGAGGCTGCGCCACGCGAACGCCCATCCTTGCTTGAGCCCAGCGACGAAGCTGGGCAGCGCCGCCGGCAAGATCACCGAGCGCAGCAGCGTGAAGCCCCGTGCTCCAAGGACGGTGCCGGCCCGGATGAGGATCGGTGGCACGTGGTCGACACCGTTGATGAGACCGTTGGCGATCGACGGGGCGGCGCCCAGCACGACGACGAACAAGATGGCTCGCTCGTTGAGTTGGAAGAGCACGATTGCAAGAGGAAACCAAACGATCGACGGCATCGTCTGGAGCCCGGTGATCATCGAGCCGACCGCGGTGCGCAGGACGCGCACGCGGACGACCGCCGCGCCCACCGTCGAGCCGATCAGTACGGACAGGCCGAAGCCGAAAAGTGCACGCTGCATCGTGTTGCCGACGGCACGCCAGAAATCGGCCGTTTTCACGACGTCGACGAGCGTCGGGAACACCTTCCGGGGACCGGGGAGGACATAGTCCGCTTTCCAGTGCGACCAGACGACGAGCTGCCACAGCAGGATTGCGATCGCCACGGCTGCGAGCTTCGGCCACAGCGACGACCACGCGCGCAGCGCCCGTGATCGATCGGTCGGGTCGTCGGTCTCGAGCGCGTCGAGTCCTGCGAGTTCGCGATCGGACAGGTCGGCAGAGACACTGTCGTGCGAGTCCAAGTCGATGTCAGCGGGCATGGCGCCGCACCTCTGCGCGCAGTCGTTCGGTGATGCTCCCCGCGAGCGACCCCACCTCGGGCGATTCGATGCGGCGCGGGCGGGTCACCGAGACCGGGAATTCGGCGATGACGCGCCCCGGGCGGCTGGCCAGCAACACGATGCGGTCGGCCAAGCGGGCGGCCTCGCGAACGTTGTGGGTCACGAACAATATGGTGACGCCGGTGGCCTTCCACAGCCGTTCGAGTTCGTCGTGCAATACGTCGCGGGTCATGGCGTCGAGCGCGCCGAACGGCTCGTCCATGAGCAGGATCTCGGCGTCTTGGGCGAAGGCACGCGCGAGCGAGACGCGCTGGCGCATGCCACCCGAGAGCTCATGGGGCCGCCGATCTCCGGCATCCGCCAGTTGTACGAGTTCGAGGAGTTCGTCGGCCCGTGCGCTCCGGGCTCTGCGGTCCTTGAGACCCCGCAGTTTGAGGGCGAGTTCGATGTTGCCCCTCGCCGTCAGCCACGGGAACAGGGCCCCCTCCTGGAACATCAGAGCCACCTTGCGCCCGCCGACGTCAACCGTGCCGCTCGACGCCTTGTCGAGGCCGGCCACGATGTTGAGCAATGTGGTCTTACCGCACCCGGAGGCGCCCACCAGACACGCGAACTCGCCGGGGGCGACGTCGAGCGAAAAGCCTTCGAGCGCTCGTACTGGTTTGGCGCGGCTGCCGAAGACGCGACTCAGCCCGGCGATGTGAATCGCCGGGCCGGTGGTGGTCGCGTCGACGTCGTTTCGGACATCGGTGATCGTCACTACGACTTGACCTCCGGGAGGTTCGCCGTCTTCAGGACGACGTTGAGAATAGTGAGTTCGTATATTCCATCGAGTTTGGTGGGCTTCAGCAGGCCCACGTCCTCGGCATGCTGCGCGGAGGCGATGAGCGACGACGCGACGGGGTCGTTGGTGAAGGTCAGGTTCTTCCAGGCGGCGTCGATCACGACGGACGCGATGCCCTTGCCGGTGTACTTTGTGATGCCGTTGTTGACGATCTTCTTTGCGTCGTCCGGGTTCTTCGCGATGTAGTCATTCGCCGCGACCTGTCCCTCGACGAGCCGCTTGACTGCGTCGGGATGGTTCTTCAAGAACTTCGTCGAAACGATCAGGTGCGTCGTCACGAATTGACCGTTCGGCCAAAGGGTCTTCTCATCGAGCAGTACTTTGCCGCCACCTTCTTGTACGAGACGCGTGCCCCAAGGCTCGGGTACCCACGCACCTTGGATAGCTCCCGACTTGAACGTCTCGAGTGTCTGCGCATTGTCCTGCGGCACCACCGACACGTCGCCGCCACCTTGAGCGTCGGTCTTGAAACCCTGTTGTTTCAGCCAA